>PFUG01000682.1:0-1617 GCA_002789955.1 Deltaproteobacteria bacterium CG_4_9_14_3_um_filter_63_12
GATCGCTGTTTCTGGCGCCGCTTCGGCGGGCGGGACGCCCGCGCCCAGGCAATTGCCTCATCCTCGGCGTCAACTGGGGGCTTATCGGGTTGATGTCCCCAGCGAGGAAGGAGACGCCTTGGTTCGGACTGCCGACCCGTAAGCCGCATGTAGACCACATGAAGACCACATGTAGAGAATGATGAAGGCGAGTCTACCGGTGTTGGAGCGCTAATGGGCCTCACTGAGATGGGATAGCCTGCGCTGCGCGCGGGTCTTCGGGCCGTCAGGGGCTACGAAGACTGCTCCCAACGCGTCGCCGTACAACTTGTGGAGCCTGCGAATGGAGGCGATGAAGAACGCTCCATTCAGCTCCGCAAACACGGCGTCTAGGCCCAACTCGTCGGCGACCGCGAGGCGCGCTCTAACCGCCGACCCCTGCCGCCAACCCAGATTGGCCGACTGCACAAGTGTCGACAAAAATATCGGACGGTAAGGAGGTCGAGTCGTTCTCCCTCTGACGGGTCCACCCGCAGGAGGAAGTATGAGCACTCGATCCCACTCTCGCGAACCAATGCCCACCGGCGTAAGCAATTCGGCTAGCACGTTCGCAATCTCCTGTGCATTTTTTGTCCACATCACCTTGTCTCTATGGGTCTTCAGGTCGCTCGCGGACGTCTTTGACCTCTATCATTCGCACCTTGCCGGGCAGTACCTCTGCGGACTCGCGCTCGCAGCCACCATCTTCTCGCCAATCCTCATTTCGTCACGGGGGAATCGATGAAGCCACCATTGCAAGAACCGCAGCCCGACACTCGACAGGAGACCGACACTCGACAGGAGACGACGGGAGCGTATTCGGCCGTGGGTTGCCTCGCCCGCAGGATGTCCCTCGCCAGATATGAGGGACAAAACCTCACGCTCGGCGCAGCGCACCAGATGAACACGAACGCCAGCTTACTGACGCTCGCCTTCGTCTTCGACCTCGCAAGCTGGGGTGTTCTCTTCAATCTCGTGCTCACGAAGGGATTCGAGGTTCGGCCCGTCAGTGGCGTTGCGCTCCTCGCTGGGATGGTACTCGCGTCGGCCGTTCTCCTTGTTGAGCGGGAGATAGTCACGTTCGATTCAGACGGCTCACGTCCTTGGTTCGCGTTCATCATGATGTTGAGAATGTCGTTGATCGCGTTTTTCGCCTACTTGACCTCCATGAGCCTTGACGGGGCCGTCCTCTCCGTGGTCGTAGGCGATCAGGTAAGCGTAGAGAGCAAACAAGCTGAAATCGCCCGTCGGAACCAGGAGCTTCGCAACCGTTATGTGGGGCAGCGTCGAGACGAGCAACTCCTGACCGACCTCCGCGACAACGCTGGCCAAGACCTCGCAGCCTCACGCACCGCAAACGCGGCGGTGAAGGGCAAGTTGCCTCGAGCCCAGCTCGAACACGATGATGCGAAACAAAGGCTTGCGGCCACCAACAACCAATTGGAGGATGCGACTCTCTCTCAGACGAAGGCCGAAGAGACCTACCGCAGAGCGAAGGCTCGCCTCTCCCACGCGACCACAGAGAACCGAGCCGAGCGTGAGCGAGCGGCTCGAAAGGCCCGCTTTCAACTCTCCGAGTCGAGAGCAGAGCTCGCACTC
>PFUG01000682.1:1681-10938 GCA_002789955.1 Deltaproteobacteria bacterium CG_4_9_14_3_um_filter_63_12
TCAGCGGCGAGCTCGCCCTCCACGAGTCAACAGAGTCGTCTTCTGAAGCACGGCAGAGCAGGTTCGAGATGGAGGCTTTGACGGACGCCCGGGCCGAGCAAAATGTGGCCGATGCCTACGCCGCACGCCTCGAATCTTGGTCGAACATCGTGGCCGCATCGGTTCCCGGAGAGCGGGTCGTTGAAGTGCTGACGCCCGAGCTACAGAAGCTCGGCGAGGAGCCGTGGGTCTATTCTGATTCGACCCCCAATATCGTGGAGTTTTATCGCCTACTCGACGACCTCGCCACAGCTGAACCGCCGACGTGTCGGGGCGACGCCGCTGGCTGCGCCTTCGCCGAGAGCAGATTCACAGATCAGTCGGTCAAGACTCGCGAGAAGACCGCCGCCATCACGCGCAAGTTCATTTGGGGGCTGTTCGCCCTCGCTTGCGTGCTGCCATTCCTAGTAGCGCTCAGCAAACTCACCGCATCGAACGAGCTCAAGGCGTACTACTCATCCTCGTTTCAAGGGCGAGACAACCCTCTGATCAAGAATATCAACGAGCACTTTGCCTCTCGACGAGACCCGCAGGCTGCGGCGCGGGCCAAGATAATCGACTTCATGAAGATGAAATCGTCATCAGACACTGCTGCAAACCGATGACCTTGGTTGTTTGCAGAAACGAAGAAAGTAACTGGGGGCCCAAAGAAGCACAGTCCCCCGACGGGTCAGGGCTCTGCCCTGCCTCCCTAAAACGATTCCATTCACACCCAACCGGAGGCTTCACATGAAGAACACCCACCTGCCCATTTTTGACGAGACCCTCGTGGTCCCCGTCCTCAAGACCCAGGGATTGACCGCTGTCCATGCCCGCGCGGCAATGTGCCTCAATGAAGTCGAGACAGGCTGTGCGGTACAAGCCCCGATCTTCCAGCTCATCCCGCGTCGCAAGCGACGACTGAGTTTGTTTGAGCGGTATCAGAGCGCCCTCGAACTCGAAACTCACTTCCAATCCGTCATCTTCGAACTCCACATCGGCCGCATCGTCTACGAAGGCTTCCTCGCCGAGATTCTCGAGGCCACTCGCCGCGGCTCGGCGGAGTTCATGCGTAGCCTGTGCAAGGCGGCGTCGGAGTTCGAAATCGTCGCCCAAGCGACCCCGGACGACGCCCAGCGAGTTGGGACGCAGCTTGCGCAAGAGGAGCTTCGCGAATCCCTGCGGCTCATGGCCGTCGGAGTCCTGACCTTGCTGAAGAAGGTCGAGCTTTGTCAAAAAGCGCTCGCACACCTCTGTGCTGACGAGCGGCTCCAAGAGCGAGTCCTCGACGACATCGCGCGAGTTGTACACCTCCAAGTACGGTTCGAACTCGCGAAAGAAGAGGCCTCTCGACTTCGAAAGCAAGCCTTGGAGATGGCAAATACGGCCGAGACCTTCAACGACACGATGCGCTCCACGTTCGGCGCACTCCAGTATATTATCGACAGAGTGTGTGTGGTGGATGAGGGCCTCCAGTCGCTGGTCGCCGAGATCGATGCTCTCGGTGCTGTCCTGAGCTCGAACGACTGCACATCACTCGAGGAGGCCTGTGATCCGGTCGTGGAGAACCTCGTGCGCATCATCACCAGGCGTGGCAGCCTTGAGGCCGCGTTGGATGACGTTCTCGAAGGCGGAGCCGAGGTGCGTTTCGATGTTGAGATGGAGCTCGACGACCAGTGCTCAATTGACGCCTCCGCCTCCGCAGTCGCCGAGCTCATTGCTCGCCGTGTCGAACAAGTCGGTGGTCGTCTGGGCATGCGTCCAGCACCTGCTTCCAATCCAGAGCAGCTCTCGCCCTTGGAATCCCAATAACTGGTGGGCCTTGCTGGGGCCTGCTCACCAGGCGCGCCCGATCGTGCTCTTGGCGGCATGGTCGGGCCGGTGTGGGGCGGCCTCGCAGGTCGGGTGTCTTGCGCCGGTATTTCGCCGGAAACTGTCTTCGCGGTTTTTCGGACGCTTCATCCTCGTGCCTAAGTCTGTCAGATGAACACAGCCTTGAACCCACCATGGTCAGTCGTTGACACAGGGGGACTGAGCGACTCACAATCGGCCTTGACCCGGGAAAGAAGAGGGAGTGCGAGTATTCAAGCGACGAGCAGAAGGTGCGCAGAGATGCTGGAGGAACCAACCAGGGAAGAATGCGTGGATAGTTGGCACCAACCGTTCCTGCACGTGGTCCAAAAGCCCGACAACAAGGGGGCATACCTTCAGACTCTCTTCACTGGAATTGAGCAGGCGTCGGCAGTACCGCGGGGGCTCAGGAGGCTGTTGCACCTATTGGCGCTGCCTCATGAAAAACTCAAGCACTTTGGACTCTCTACGTCCGCCAAGCATTTTTTCAGTCTGAGCAGTCTCCTCGAGCCAGATTACCACGGGCAGCTTGGTGGCGTGGTCCTTGCCGACGGTTTCTCGAACGAAACAGGCCAAGTCCAAGATCCAGAGCCCCAAGTCCAAGATCCAGAGCCGTCGAGGTTTTTGACACGTTTCATCGCTTTGACTTTGGATATCTACAAGACCAAGAGGCACGGTCTGCTCAGTGGGAAGGTCTTCATTGTCTCCTGGGGGCTGGTGGAGATGTATGATGTCACGACTCTCGAAGACTTAAGTCGCTCTTTCCATGCCGGCCTCTCTCTGTCCGGCCTCGATCCCGAAGAGTACTACGCGATGCTTGGGGTTCCCTGTAGCGACGACGACGCTGCCTTAGACGCCGAAGATCTGCTGGGTGAACCCGTCGGGGAAAAGTCATCGTTAGGGTTGTCTGTAGCTCTCATGGTCTATGGCGCGGTCACCGGTCAGAGCGTCGAGTCGGGCAGGTGGGCTATTGCGACAGGAAGGGTCAACAGGGCCGGAGAGCTCCTGGCGATAGGTGAACTCAAGGCAAAGACCAATGGGATGCCGCGTGGCGAGAACGACGTCTTTCTCGCGCCAAGCGCAAACCGTTCGGCTGAAGAACCCGGTTATTCTGGGGTCACCTACGTCGACTCCCTCGCCGAGGCCATCACCGCCATTGGCTGGCAGCTCCCTCTCCAGCGCTACAACAAACACTTCGTTGAGAGCCACCACATCCTCATGCACGACGTCGCTCGTGCCATGGATCGAGAACGTTTCGAAATCGACCTGAGTAAGCTGGACGACAGCGAGAAGGTGCTGCCCCTCCGTTTGGGGCGCGCTGCAGACCTCACGTACAACAACCATGACGCCGTTGAAGCCGTTGCTTTTAGCGAACTCCTCAAGCCCTCGAACAAGCTCTCCGTAATTATGGCAGGACCGGGGCACGGGAAGACGACCCTCCTACATGTTGAAGCCATGCTTGCCGCACTGCGCCTCGAGACGACGCCTGGAGTCGGCCCCACGCCTGTGCTCCTAGCACTGTCCGATATCGTGGTTGGGAAGACTCCGTGCGAGCTCCTCGTCGACGCTGTCTGCCTGCTCAAGGACTGGAAAGTTGCCTATAGCCACCTCCCCGACAAGGGCAAACGCTTGGCGGAGACTGCCCTGACGACGGGGCAGTTGGCGATCTTCATCGACGCAGGCCCACTCGCCCCCAGCGAGTCGCGAGTCCAGGCGCTCCTCGAGGCGAAGCAGGTGTTCCCTTTGTCGCCCATCATTCTCGTCTCTAGACCTTTCGCGGTTGAAGACGAGCGTGTTGCGCACTATGAGCTCCTCAATCTTCGAGAGGGGGACATCTCACGGCATCTCGCGCTTCACGCGTCGGACGCGCACCTAAACCTTCTTCGAAGCCACGCCGCCTTGGCAGAGCAGCTTCGAAACCCCCTGCTGCTGAGACTCTACCTGTCCGCAGAGATTCGGGGCGAGAGTGAGCTGCAGACTGTCTTTGACATCTATGCCGCGGCCCTCGAAGGGCTGTGGAGGGCTGGCGTTCATCGTGCCCAACTGCGTCAAGAGAACGGGGAGATCCCAACGGTTCCACCAGCCGTGACCAGCCTATCGACTCAAAAGCTCTTTGCTCTTCGCGAGCTGGATCTGGACAAGCCGCTGCTCCAGTCCCTCGCGATGAAGATGATGGAGCAGGACAAACGTGTTACCAAAGACGAGGCCATCACGTTGCTCGACGCGCTCTGTAAGAAGCGCCATCTTCCGCGTGACGTGAGCGGCGAGACGTTGGTGCCCTTCCTCGTCGACGACGTGGGAGTCCTGGTGAAGCAGGGGGAGCACCTCGTCTTTCTGCACGATTCCTTCACGGAGTTCTTGGCTGCGCTCGAGCTCCGGCGGTGTGCTGGCGGGGATCTAAGTGTCCTAAACCCCTACCTACTTCGGCCGGAATGGACCCAGGTGATCTTCAACGTTGTGGAGTTGTCTCTGATGCAGGGTGCTGCTCGTGCCCGACGGGATGTCGCCAGAAGCGGTGCTCGTGGAGGACTCGACCGCAAACCCTTAGGTGGCCACATCGGCACTCCCCCCTCAGTAAGTGGAGTCCTGGCGGGCGAATTGGAGTCAGCGCTTCGAGAAAAGTCCACCGATGAGGTCCAGCGGCTGCGGATCGTGATCGGGCCGGACGACGTACTTACCGCGAGGGTTGCGGGCACATGGGAGCAGCAGGTCACCCTGGCTTCAGTCGGTGCGTCGGCGGTGTACTCGGATACCACTGGATTCCTCAAGGCCGCACTGGCCGCGCTCCGATCCGATGCAATCGGAGAAGATGTTGCCGTTGGCGCGACAGGTGAGCGTGTGCGCCTTCGGGCGCGTATCGCGAATGTCGAGGACCGGATCACTGCGCTTGAGCGAGGCCTTCCAGCCCTCCTGTCGAGCATGGAAGATTTCGGAGGGCGAAGAGCTGGGGGCGATGTGTGGCTGACTGAGTGCATCTCGCGTTTCTTGTGCCTGTACCAGTTCGACCTGCTCGGCTCGTTCGTGAATCCATTGGCCGAACGCGGTGAGGCATGGCCACTTCACCGCGATGACATGGCGAGATTCTGGTCGGCTATTGGTTTCTATCCGAACAAGGAAGCATCCACGTGCTTCATCCTCGGGTTGTCGATGCAAGACACTCGATGCGATCATTTCGCAGCGCTAACCGCTTCCGAGGGTGGCAAGATGGCCGACTGGGGCCGGTTTGTGCTGCCGTTGTCTGAGCTGCGTCATGGTAGCGCGGCGATTTGGAACGCGGTCCACGCCCAAGGGGAGGCAGCGTTCCTGCTGGACCACCTACGGCGCGGCTACGAGGCGTGGTGGTTGTTGGTGCTTCCACAACTCGTGAACTACTGGTCGCATGACTGGAGTAGCACGAAACCTCCGGTCATCGGGCCTGTCGATCCAGAGTCGTATCGCGTGGTCTGCCCGTAGATCTCCCCATTCCTGGAGCTCGGTCTCCAACCCGCAATGCCCGGCAATGCCCGTGCATCGGCAGTTGAGCGCCCACTCGCTTCGCCTTGTCCACCGAGTTGATGGAGTCGTCTTCCACCATCGAGCCCACACTTGACTCACTCACCCGACCCCTCCCGAGGGGTCAAGAGGTCAATCAACTCACGTTCCGACCCCTCCCGAGGGGTCAAAAGGTCAATCAACTCACCTTCCGACCCCTCGGGAGGGGGGGTCGGAAGCCGAGGGTGCAGTCAGCGTGAAGAAGCTCGGTTTCGCAGCTCACTCGGTCAACAGAGGCGCCGCGCCGTCCGCAAAGGGTGTCGCCTCCAAATCCGCCGTTGTTGGCTGCGTGTCAGGGCTCGTGCCTGATTTTGCTGTGAAATCGGCGAGCGGTTGCAGCAGGGCGGTCATGGCTTCTGCGGTCGCAGGCTCGTCCGGCTCGACGCTGGCGACCACTTTTTCGATGTAGACGCGCATCTCGTCGCGTGTGGCGTCGGCAAAGGGTCGCAGCTTCGCTTCGACGTCCAGGGTGACCCGCGTGTCCGTGATGCCCAACGCGTCGCCGTACAACTGTGGAGCCTGCGGATCGAGGCGATGAAGAACGCCCCGTTCAGCTCCGCAAACACGGCGTCCAGGCCCAACTCGTCGGCGACCGTGAGGCGCGCTCGGACCGCCGACCATTGTCGCTGGCACAGTCAACCCGGCTTGGTCGCGGACCTGGCGGAACCCCGCCGGTGGGGCGAGCACGCTTCGACGAGTCGATCCGCCGGAAGGACATCCCACCTGATGCAGAATGTCCCGATACTCGCGGACTTGTAGTCCTCACTCAGGCCGTGAACGGCACGAAGGCGAATGCTGTCGTACAGCGAGAGCCCAAGCTCGGCGAAGCGACGTCATAGATCGGCTTGTCGCTCATCTGCAGGCCCGCGTCGCGACCCGCATAGCCTCCCTCAGATTCGGCTGACGCCCTGGTTGACGGTCACACCAACAAAATGTCGGACGGAGTCGCCTAGCGAACGTTACCCGAATGAAGTCTGGCAATGCTGCCATTGAGCGGACCCTCATGGTCACGACCTCGCCACTCTCACACCAGTAGCTCGGCTCGCAAAATCGGCAATCGACGCCAGAAATCTTTCCGAAAAAGCGGACCGATTGAATTGGTCTGCGTGGAGGAGCCAGGAGCAAACGCCAACTACTCCAAGGACGAGCCCCCAAGAGCCCCGTGCTTAAAACTCGAGGAGCCAGCATGAACAAATTCCGACACCTCCCCCGAAAACTACTCTGGGTAGCTCTCATAAGCCTCTTGCTCG
This sequence comes from Deltaproteobacteria bacterium CG_4_9_14_3_um_filter_63_12, assembly GCA_002789955.1. Taxonomy (GTDB): domain Bacteria; phylum Myxococcota_A; class Bradymonadia; order UBA4248; family UM-FILTER-63-12; genus UM-FILTER-63-12. Next base: position 8,332 of record PFUG01000682.1, read on the forward strand.
CTGTGGGCTACCGGACACTCACCCTCGAACGTCGGCTCGCCAATGCGTCCGCTCACCTCATGCGTGCCGATACAGAGCTCGAGACGAAGCAGGACATGTATGGGAGCTCGTTCGACGAGGCACTCGTCGCGCTGCGCCAGGGTCTTGGCCGGGTGAGTGATGACGTCACGACGATCGACCTCGAGGTCGATGAGGTCAAGCTCGTCGTCGCCGAACAGGCGGCGTTGATCGTCGAAACGCAACGACGTTTGGCTGCCATCGAGAATCGTGCCAGCGAAGTGATGCTTCGGCTCCTGCAAGTCGATGATGGCTTGGCTCTCCTCGAAGACGAGTTCGATGAAGGCGAGAGACGACGTGAGGCCGAAGCGACCGAACTCCACAAGATCGCGCGCACTGTGGGTGGTATGCAGGGCGAGCTCAGCGAGCTGAGGTCCAAAGAGCCATCGGGAGATGTCCTCGCGAGGATCGCCCTCGTAGAAGAGACACTCGCCGGGCAGGATCAAGCCATCAATGAGCTCGTTCAGAAGCGATTCGCAGAACACTTCAAGGAGACGAAAGATGAGCTCATTTTCATTGCAACCCAGAAGCCCTCGGGTCGTCCTACGAATTAGCCTCCTCTTCATTCCCCTCTTGCTGGCGGCGTGCGGGGCGACGCTCAAGCCAACAGTTATGGCTGAAATCACCCCCCCACTCATTGTCACGTTGAGTTGCCAAGGCCTCGACCTCGGTACCGCTGAGATTGAGATCGCGAACGATGACACCCGTCGTCGACTCTATCCCACCGAGCGGCTGTTTTGGGCGGTCTCTGCTTTGCCCTCCGCCGATAAGCAATGCCGCGTTTACGGCTTCTCGTCTGAAGATGCGTTCGTGACCCTCTCCGAAGCGAAGCTCGTCTCCACAGAGGCTTGGGAGCAAACGGAGGGGCGATGCGGCTGCCAGAACCTCACCTCCGAAATTCTCGAGGGGCAGTTCAGATGGGAGGGAGAATAGCAAGCCACCTCAGGCACGGCCAGAAACTGGGCGCGCTGAGCCGCAAATACCCACTGCTCTCGAGTCCAAATCAACAGAAAAGTGAGATTATTTCGGACTCTGAGAGACCCTGCACGTTTCATAGCTGACACCAACAGAGAGGGCCATCGAGCCCACCACCCCGGAGGAGATGATGTCGAAGATCCCCTGGTTTGCACTGGTCTGCGCTGCCGCAGTCGTTATCGGATGTGAGGAGCCGTCGAAGGAATTGGCGCTGAGCTGCGAGGAACGTGTCGGAGCCATGATTGAGCGCGTCGAAGCCATCGTCGAGGCGAGAGCGCAGGTGGTCGCGGCGCTGAAGGAGCTGGGCGCGAGCATCCAGGAGCAGAACCTCCTCGCAGGTGCGCTGCGCAGCGGCTGTCCGCCGCACGACGGGAAGCCCGCTGAGGACTTTCAGGAGCTCGCCGGTCACCACAATCTCAGCCCCACCCAGCTCTGTGAACTGGTTCGCGGCAGAGGCTCACTTACGATGAACAGCACCCTCTATCAGATCGGTTTGGTCCGACTAAGTCAGGACAAAGCCTGCTTCGATAAGCTCACCGCGTCCAGATGAGACGCCCCCCACCGCGCTCCTGCGCACAAAAGGAGACCTGTGATGACTCTACGCAAGATTTGCTTCGCACTCGCTGCGGCCATGCTCTTGAGTCCTGGAGCCGCTTTCGCAATCGACAGTAACCCCAAACGTGAGCCGCCCTTGGAGTCCGTCGGGCCAGAAGAGGGTCTCGGAAATCGGGCCGTCGAGGTGGAGCGGCAACTCCAAGAGGTCCGCGAAAACACCGAACACGCTGCTGAGGCCAACACCGCCCTCGAAAAGCTTTACTTGGCGCGAGCCAGCGTCACCGACGATGAGGTGGCTGCCTTGGAGATTGTCGCCACCTTCGCCGAGGAAGGGACCAAGACCGCCAGCCATGCGGTTCAGGAGGCCGAAGCGCTCAAGGCTGATTATGAGGCCGAGGTTGACCAACAGGTAGCGAAGGAGGTCGCTCTCACAGCGGCTCTGCGGGAGCGAAAGGGGAAGGCGACCTCGGAGTTCAATGATTGCACCTCCCTGCAAGAGGCCACCCGTCGAGTCATCCAACGAGAGCGGCTGAGCACCCTCGAGGAAGATGGGGCTGTTGCAGAGCTCAACGTCGTTTGTTCCAGTGCTGATGTGGCTAGGCGTGAGGCCGAGCTCTCTCTCAAGGAACTCAATCTCCTGTCCTCTGATCTCGAGGGCCTCCGGCGAGCGACCGCGATCGTCGACTCCTTTGCGCGTGAGTTTCGAGGCTTGGAGCAAACGCTCCAGGAAGAGGTCGCACTCGCAATGACCGCCGCCCAGCTTGACGCTGAGCGCGACGACCGCGTCGCCACCAAAGAAGACCTCGATCGCCGGCTCGAGGGCGTGGGCACAATGGGTCCGGAGGTCCGAGAAGGCGTCGATCGAGTTCGGCAATCTGCCCTGGCTTTGAATCCAAACCTCCCTACATCGAAATTCAAGCCCTGGTCGTCAGACGACTTGCGCTGAAGAAAGTCCTCGGGGGAGGAGCGCTGCAGCCGCCTCCTCCCCCCACCCACGTGGATAAACCCAAACTCTTCTAC
>PFUG01000419.1 GCA_002789955.1 Deltaproteobacteria bacterium CG_4_9_14_3_um_filter_63_12
CACCGATCACCTCGAGGGCTACGTGGTTCGGGACTTCCTGCCGGCTGTGGAGACGGAGCGAAGCGCCCGCACCGCCCTCACAGGTTCCTACACCTTCCACGACATGCTCCAGCAGGTGGAGGCGGCCCTCGACGACCCCCAGCATGGGCCCGCGCTGATCGCCAGGTTGCGACAACGTTACGAAGTGGCGCTGGTCGACGAGTTCCAGGACACCGATGAGCTGCAGTGGGGCATCCTGCAGCGAGTGTTTGCTGGGGACGGAGAGGGCGAGCGACTGGTGGTGGTGGGAGACCCCAAGCAGGCTATTTACACCTTCCGTGGCGGCGACGTGTTCACCTACCAGAAGGCTCAAGCCGAGCTGGCACAAGCGGCCGCGGTGCCTATCCAACTGGCCCAAAACTTCCGCTCGACGCCGCGCCTCTTGGAGGTTTTCGACGCCATCTTCGACGATGAGACCGAGAATCGGTTGCTCACCGGCGACATCCGCACCTCGAAGGTGACGCCGGGCAGACAAAATCTGCGCTTCGTCGACAAGGACGGCAAGGACCTTCCGGCCATGCGCGTCCTACAGCTGAACTCCAGCACCGGAGCCGCGCCGACCAAGCCCCAACTGCGCGCGGCCCTCGGACGCACCCTTGGGCAGCTGATCCACGAGCTGCTGCAGCCGGAGACGGGGGCGTATCTCGTGGACAATGGTGCGGCGCCCTCGGACGAAAATCGGGTGCGTGCTAAGGACATTTACGTTCTGACCGCGACGAACCACGAGGCCCGGCTGGCGGGGCGCTACCTGCGCGAGGCGCGGGTGCCGTACGCCTTCTACAAGCAGGACGGCCTCATGCAGACCGACGAGGCCGCCGACGTGCGCGACGTGCTGGCCGCCATCCTCGACCCCAACGATCGCGCCGCGCGAGCCAAGGCCTGGATGACGCCGTTCTTCGGGCTCACGTTGGGCGAGCTGTACCGGTTGGACGACGTGCCCGAGGAGCACTCTTTGATGCGGCGTTTGCGGTCTTGGTCGACGTTGGCCGAGAAGCGCCTCTACGAGCAGCTCTTCAAGAGCATGATGGAGCGCAGCGGGATGCTGCGGCGAGAGGTCTTTTTTGGTCCGAGCGAGCGTGCGCTCACTAACTATCTGCACCTTTTCGAGCTCCTGCTCGACGAGCTCTCGGTGGCGCGTCACGCGCTCCCTGAGCTGTTGCGCTGCTTGAACGCGCTCATCACCGGACAGCAAAGCCCGGTTGGGGTCGACGGCAACGTGCAGCGCCTAGAGACCGAGGTGGCGAGTGTGCAGATCATGACCATCCACAAGAGCAAGGGGCTTGAGGCGGCCATTGTGTTCTTGTACGGAGGCTTGAGCGACCCGAAGAACAAGCCCCCGTGCGTGTACCACGACGCTCGAGGGCGCCGTTTGGTGTCCTCGGTTTCTCCCGAAGAGCTCGGCGACGGCGGCCTCTTCGCCGCAGAGACAGCCGAGGAGCAACAGCGCTTGACCTACGTGGCCCTGACCCGTGCCGCTGGGCAACTGGTGGTCCCGAAGGGCGGCCGGTCGGTCGCCCTCGATGGGCTGCTCGGCGCCCTCGACACGCGGCTCGAGGTCATCCTGAAGGCAGGCACTTTGGTAGGAAGCGGCCACGTGGAGCGGGCCGACGTCGACGTGTTTGCGAACGCAGCAATCACGCTCGCGCCGCCTCCAAACCTGGCCATTTCTTGGCACCCCTCGGAGCCAGCGGAAGCGGTGCTTCCAGACTACGCAGAGCTGAAGTCTTCGAAGCGACACGTCGATTCCTACAGCAGTTTTGGGCGCAGGCGGCCGCCGCTCTCGATCCTCGACGACCCTCAGAGTGACGCCGAGGTCATCGACGGCCTACCTGCCGAGGTGCCCGTGGAGAGCCTCTTGCCCCGCGGCGCACACATGGGCCTCGCCCTTCACGAGTTGCTGGAGAAGGCGGAGCTCGAGCGCGTGGCAGAGGCCGCGGACGGCAGCGCATGGTTGGCCCAGGAGGGCGCCCGCGACTTCGTCGAGCGGGTGCTGCGGCGCCACCATGTTCGCGCGACGGACCCCCTCGTCCAAGAAACCGCCCGCGTGGTGCACGCGACCCTCACCACCCCGTTACCGGGCCGCGATGGGCCTGTCGCGCCAATTGTGTCCTGTGACCACGTGGTGCCCGAGGTGCCGTTCGTTTTTCCGACGCCCTTGGAGGGCCACCCCTTCTTGCTCCCGAACCTCGATGGGGACGGGAACCCGGTTCCCCTCGAGATAGGCCGCGGCTACGTCAAAGGGACCATCGACCTCCTCTTCGCCGACCAAGGATTGGTCTACTTCGCCGACTGGAAGAGCGATCTATTGGCCGACTACGGCGCCGCGACCATGCGAGCGCACGTCCGCGAGCACTACGGCTGGCAGGAGCTCTTCTACACCCTGGCGGTCGTGAAGATGCTCGGGATCCGCGAGCCCGCGACCTACGAGTCCCGCTTCGGAGGCCGGCTCTACGTCTTCCTGAGAGGCGTACGAGCGGGAACCTCCGTCACACCGGGGGTCGACTTCTTCCGGCCCTCTTGGCAGCGGTTGGCGAAGTACGAGGAGCGAATTCGAACCACAGCGTCGGCCTCGGCCGACGAGAGCGACGACGACACACTGGCGGGGGACGCATGAAACCACAGACCACACCGATGTCCCCAGTGGGGTTCTTCAGACAGCGCGCCCGAGAGGTTTTGCCGCCGAGCGCCGACCAAGTTTTCCTCGAGGCCGTGGCTGCGCAGGCCGACCGACTCTTCGGGCTCATCCCCGAGGCCGTCTACTTGGCCGCCGAGGTGTTGGGCTGGGAGCCCGCGCTGAATGAGCAAGACCGCGTCGCGGTGGCCGCCTTGGTCTTGGCGACCCTCCTCAATGTCGACCGAGGCTCCACGCGCTTACCCATACACGGGGCAGGGCGCGCCCAGCTCGAGGCGGACGTACAGCTCCTGCTCGAGGTCTCCACGACGACTCCCTGGACGGCATCGATCTTAGTGTCTCGGGCACTCGAGCTGGCTCAGAGCGGCGCGCTCCCCAACATCTGCGGCACCCCAGACGGTTCGCCCAAGCCCTTGGTGCTGGACGGCGACGCCCTCTACCACCACCGCCACCTGAGCCTCGAGAGCCAGTTCGCCGCCGCCCTCAGCGCTCGACTGGACACAATTGTGACCGCCCTCCATGGTGACATCACTGGCACCCTGGGTTTCTTGCGACAGCACCCTACTCGGGTGGGGGGCCACGAAATCTCGCTGAACGCGGAGCAGCAGGTCGCCGCCTTGATGGCGTTGCACCGGCCCCTCACCATCATCTCTGGCGGCCCTGGGACGGGCAAAACCACGTTGGTCGTGGCGCTGCTTCGCCTCATGTGCCGCCTAGGGCTCGTCGAACCGCAAGACATCGCCCTCGCCGCACCTACCGGCCGGGCCGCAGCGCGCATGAAGGAGTCCATCGACGCCCAGCTCGGCAGCCTGACCCACGCCGACGCAGTTGACGCCAGCCTGCGCGAAGGGTTGTCGAAGGCGCGCACGCTTCATCGCTTGCTCGGCTACGCCCCCTCGACGGACACGTTCAAGCATGGTGCCCACAACCCGCTGGTCGCAAAGCTCGTCGTGGTCGACGAGGCCTCGATGATCGACCTGCGCCTGATGGAAAAACTGCTGCGCGCCGTGCCCCCAGGGGCGCGCCTCGTACTGGTCGGCGACGCCAACCAGCTCCCTTCGGTCGAGGCTGGCGCCGTCCTGCGTGACCTCGTCCCCGAGGTCTGCGACCTCTCCGGACCGTGGACGCAGCACGTCCATGGAGAGCTGGAACCACAGGTCCAGGCGCCCGAGCCCCACTCCATGCAGGGCCACGCCGTGCGTCTACTCCGCAGCTACCGAACCAGCACGGACCTCGCCGGGCGCACCGTGCACGAGATCTCGCAGCTCATCCGGCGCGGCGACCCCGACGCGCTCCTGCCGCAACCCGCGGACAAGACGTTGCTGTGGCGCCGGCCGAGCTCGCCAGAACAGCTCGAGTTCCAGGGCGTCGAGCTCTGGTCCCCCCCCGAGCTGAAGCTCACCACGACCGCGCTGGAGCACCGAGCGCTCATGGCGGCCTACGAGTCGTTCCTCGACCGCTGGTTCGTGGAGGCGTTCTCTTCTCTTGGCTCGCCAGGAGCGGCGGCCGCTCACCAGGAGCAAGTCGAAGAGTGGGATATGGATGAGGAGGACGAGGAGATCTTCGACAGGGTTTGGGCATCGGCCAAAGGGCCGGTGGACAAAGTTCCCGAATGGACTGATGACTTTACGTTTTCAGCCAATTCAATCGCCAACCTCCTAGGATACACCTGGGTCCGAGGGCCCGACGGGTTCTCGCAAAAAGACACAGCGGTCATCACCCAACTCCTTCGCCAGCTGGAAGCCCACCGGCTGCTGTGCGTGACCCGGGTGGGGCCGCTGGGGAGCGTCAAGACCAATGAGCTCTTGCACGTGCGGCTGCAAACCTGGCTCGTCACCCACCTTGGCGCCACGCAAGCCAAGGCGAGCGGCGAGTTTGCGGTGGGCGACCCGGTGATCGTGCTGCGCAACGATTACTCGAGGCAGCTCTTCAACGGCGACACAGGAATTGTCCTGCGAGTCGCCGCCGACCCAGAGAGCAGGGGCACCCTGACGGCGGTCTTCCCTCGCCAGGATCGCCTCTCTGCCTACTCCGTCGTGGCTTTGAAGGGCTGCATCGAGCGGGCCTGGGCGCTGACCGTGCACAAGGCGCAAGGGAGCGAGTATGACGTGGTGGGTTTGGTCTTGCCGAACGAGCCCATGCCGTTGCTGACGCGGGAGATTTTGTACACCGGGGTGAGCCGGGCGCGCTCGGGCGTGGTGATTGTGGGCTCGGAGGAGCTGTTTCGGGTGGGGGTGGCGAAGCCGGTGGTGCGGTTTTGTGGGGTCGGAGAAAGGATGTCAACGGCACCATGCAGCCTCGCGGTCGGTGAGGATTCGAGCAGCTCATCAACACAGCATCAAGGAGCTTGAAATGTCACAATATCCACCCGCCCATCCAAACCGGGAGCTGGCTCTCAGCCTCATTGCGGAGGGTGGTGGTGGTGGCGCCGATTTGTTTCGCGCGCTGGGTCCAAGTGGGGTTCCGTTCTTCCTCATCGATAGTCCGAAATGGGATCCCGACACACGAGAGACTTAGGAGCTTCCCTACGAGATCATTTGTGTGGATGGAGGCAGGGCTCTGCCCTGACCCGCCGGGGGACTTTGTCCCCCGGACCCCCTTTTGCTTTTTTCATCGCTTGGACCAGGGGTTTGGTGTCATCTCGTGTCGAGACTTGGTCCAGCCGACACAGCAGAGCGACATTGAGGGCGATCACGTCTTCCATCCAGGTGTCGTGGAACATGGGCGTCCACCTATCCACCACAGCCGGAAAGTGCCCGATGGGCGGTTGCTCGCGCGACTGTCTTCGGCCGTCGACAAAATCGTCGGATGGGAACTTTCCAGGACTGGGTGATGCGGGATACCACCCGATCTTCACGAAAAACTGTTCGGCGTCGAAGTCGCAGGCGCGCCAGAGCTCGAGTTGGGTCTTGAAGCCAAATCGGCCCTGCGTCGACACGTCCCAGAGGTCTGCCATCTCGAGCAGCGGTGCGGCGGGGAGCGCGAGCACGGAGTCGACCCTTCGCATGGCGAAGTCCACGACGCGTTCGGCGAACTGAATGTGCTTGGGGTCGTTGAGCCGAGGAGAGAGTGCGAGGTGCGCCAGGTGCTCTGGTAGGTGTTCAATGCCGTATTGGGCGCGTTCGAGGTGCAAGTGGGCTTGCAGGTGTGGGGGCCAGCTTGCGTAGTTTGGGGGCTGCGGTGATGGGGTGAGGTACGCTTCTAGGTATTGGCCGGTTGCGGCCTCGGCGCGGCCCCAATGGTGGTGTTGGAGTGCTTGCTGGGTGTAGGCGAGGAGCTCATCGTTGTTGAGAGGCATGGCTTCTTGGCTTGGGCTGGGTGGGGTGCCCAGGGAGGATCCAATTCATAGGCTACCCCACATCGTTCAGTTGCACTCGCGATGAGGCTCACCCGACGCAGGGGAACTTGCCGTTTCGCCGACCTCGTCGCTCGTCGCGAGACACGGCAAGGTCTTCAAGCCAAGCCAAGGTTGGCTCTTCGCCGTCGTAGACGGTCAACACCTTGTGCGCACCATATTTGCGATTCTTGGTCACTCTCGCGCAGTAGATGCCACTGGTGGCCATGTCACGGCGAGTGGCCGGCACGGCCTCACCAGAGCTCGGTCCCTGTGCGCAGCTTGTCTCGAAGTCCGTCGAGGCCGTGAACCGGTAGAGCTGAGTGTCGAGCTTGACCTCTGCGGGGCAATCGACTGAACCCACATCGAAGAGCTTCGCGAGGCTTCGTTTCGAATCGGCTTGAACAGGTCTGTTCGACACAGGGGACAGGAACACGACCTGACAGCCCCTTTCAGAATACCGAATGGGTGCGGAACAGCTTTGAAGGACGACAAGATAGTAGACGATGAGGGCCGAGAGCAGCACGAGTGAGCGTGTTGTCGTTGAGAATGGAACCGTGTTCATAAGAGTGGACTCTGCGAAGGTGACAGGCGGGGTCCTGGGAACCGGTGGACCGAGACGGCTTAGCGATTTTGGCAGCAGCATGCCTGCGCAAGGGCGCAAAACGCCAGTCCGGGATGCCGGACCCGTGTCACTTGTGCGCGGCTCGAGACTCTTCGCGGCCTCTCTCGTGGTGTGCTTGATATTGACCGGCTTGAGCCAAGGGAGAGGCTTGCGACGGGCCCCGCCGTGCAGGCTTGGAGGGATGTCACGGCAAGCGCTGGAGGTGGGGCCGTGAACACACACCATCGGCCAGTGCGGTGAGCTGACAAGCCCAGGTTGTCGTTGCGGTTGGACGGCGAATTGTTGTTGCGATTCGCCGCGCGGGCTCCCTTTGGGGCCCTTCACAAACGAACCACTGTCCCGCTCGCCCAGCCTTTGCGGCGGAGCCTCGAGCACCCAGGTCGGCTCCCCTTGGCCTTCACAGGCGAGGCTCCCGTCGCCCAGGTCGGCCGGCCCGCGCTTGCCAGCCGCATGGGTCTTGCCATCCGAGTTGTCATCATACCAGCCCGCCTCGGGAGAGGCCCGGCCCGAAGGGCCGGGGACCAGGGGCTTTGCCCCGCGCCGACCAGGGGCGTTGCCCCTGGACCCCTTGTTCTCCTGCCAACCGAGCCCCAAACCCGGACCTGCGCTGCGCCGAGACCCCTGGGCGCCGGCTACGCACGGCTTTTGCCCTTGGGGCTCTCGGCTCCGCTACGGTCCGTCGGCCCAACTTAGCCAGTAGTCCAGGGGTCCAGTGGGTCAGGGGCTCGACCTGACGGGGCGAAAGCCGAGAAGGCCGCCGCGGTAGGACGGCGAATAGTAGCCGCGAATCGCCGCGCGGCAGCCCCTGGCGCCGCTGCCCCAGCCGCCCCCGCGTAAGACCCGGCCCGAGCCCGTCTTGCCACCAACCGGATCGGTCGCCTTGCTCGGATAATCCCCATACCAATCCCAGGTCCACTCCCACACGTTCCCATGCATGTCGTACAGACCCCAAGCGTTCGCCGCCTTCTGACCCACCGCATGGGTCTTGCTGCCCGAGTTGCCCTCGTACCAGCCAGCCTTACCGAGGTCCGACTCCGCGTCGCCGCTCGAAAAACGAGTGCCCGTCCCGGCCCGCGCCGCATACTCCCATTCGGCCTCGGTCGGAAGTCGGTAGCCCTCACACGAGAGTTTGAAGCTCAGGTCGTCTGGACAACTGTAGCCCTCTTTGCCAGGAGTCCCGCTGCAGCCCGAGAGGTCGTAGCACTCCTTCGACCCCTCGAGGCGCGACAGCGCGTTGCTGTAAGCCAGCGCGTCGTACCAGCTCACCTGCTCAACCGGACAGTCGTCTCCACAGCTCGAGAAACTGGAAGGGTTGTTCCCCATCAGCGCACGCCACTCTCCTTGCGTCACCTCCGTCGCCTTTAGGTAGAAGCTGCGAGTGAGCGTCACCGTGTGTTGCGTTTCGGCGTCGTAGCGACCTTCTTCCGAGGTGGGAGACCCCATCTCGAACTTGCCCTTCTCGACGAGCACGTAACCCGCCGTCTTGGGACCCGTCGAGACGACCACCTCGACCTTCTGCTTGCCGTTGTGCTCGACCTCCACCGTCGTCTCCCCCGATCCCAGCTCGCACTCGACGAGCACCGTATGCTGGGCGGCCGAGAGCGTCACCTTCAGCGGGGTGTCGCCCTCTTTCGTGCCGTCGATGAACACCGCGCCCTCGCACGGCGTGCCATCGTCGTAGCTCGCCAAAACCGACACCAACCCCAGCCGCGCCTCGAGCGTCGCCGCCACCGTGGCCCGCTCGCCGCGCGCCACCTTGGCCTTCTCCACCGCGTCGCCGTAGCCGGCCTTCGAGAGCACGAGCTTGTAAGTGCCGGGCTGCAGACCTGTAAACGTCGCGGGCGTCACGGCGTCCATGCTCGTGTCGTTCAAAGTGACCGCTGCCCCCGCAGGCTCGCTCGTCACATAGAGTTCGCCTACGTTGTGCACCAACTCGACGGCGAGCTTGGCCGTCTTCCCGTCTTCGACCGCAACCGTGCGGGTCTCGTCGAGATACGAGGCCAAGGCGACCCGCACCCCATAGCTCCCCGAAGGCTTTTTCTCCTGTTTCAGGGGTGTGGTCCCCGCAAGCTCGCCATCGACGTAAACCTCGGCGCCGTTCGGCGTACTGGTCACATTCAGCGTCCCAAAGCGCGGCTCGAGGTCGACGTTCACCTTGGCCCCCGCGCTCGTGAGGTTCAACTCCTCGCGCGCTGGGTAGTAGAGCGCGCCGCTCTCCACCACGACCACATAGCGCCCCAGCATCAGCTCATCTTGATAAGGCGTGACGCCGACCGCCGCACCATTGACGCTCACGGCCGCGCCGCTGGGCACACTCTTCACCGTCAAAAACGCCGTGTCGTCCACGATCTCGTTCACAATCTTCTCGCCGCGGTCCACCGTCACCCCTGCGTTGACGACTGCCCCCGAGGTCGTGGTCCCACCGCCCTGCGTCTCGCAAGAGGACGCGACCTGACGCGCTGTGCACAGGTACTTGTGGGCGAGCAAAGGAAGCGCCAGCTTGGCGGCGTCACTCAACTGCGTTTCTTCGGGTTCGACATAGTCTTCGAAGAGCAGCACGCCCTCCGAGTCCATGGCCCGCAGCCAAATCTCCCAGCGCTTGCCGCTCGGCGTGGCTACGACCTCGAGGACCTGTTCGACCATCACGCGCCGGGCCGCTTGAAGGCGGCAGTCGCGTTCCTCGGTCGGGCTCACTCCGATGGTCTCGCGACAGCTCGACATCACCGAGTCCATCTCCTCGTCGGCCGAGAACTGCAGGTCGCTGTTCTCGGTCACCTCCGAACGGAAGTAACGCAGCGCGGGCTCCAGCACCTTCACCTCCGACTTGCTGCCGCTCGCGATGACGTAGAGCTTGTCCTCCTGTGCCAGCGCGGAGTGCGAGCAAAAGATGGAAGTGAGCACGACCAGCAGCACTGTGGTGGCGGTCATTGTTTGAAGGTTCATCGTCTCCCCCGAACGATAGTTTGCGTGTCCAAGAGAATCGCCCAGCGCGGCCATCTTGGCCGCCTCTTCGGCGGGCGGGACGCCCGCGCTCCCAGGCTCCCTGCAAGTGGACCTACACGACTCTTCGCCATCCCTGCTGCAAGTTCAAGAGCCAAAACAAGTTCGCCAGATCGTACTATGCTCGGTGGTTGGGTGTCAATTCTCTTGCGGGCCAAATACACAACGCTAGACCTCTCAAGTCCGAGTGGTCGGTGGCTGAGCGAGACTTGTCGCTGCAATCTACCGCAGCGCCCCGGTGTTGCGAGAACGGCTGCACGCCCGCCCCAAACCGAACCCACGTTGGCGCTCGTCGCCCAGGTCGGCCGGCCCGCGCTTGCCGGTTTCTTGTCCGGCGGGCGTCCCTTGCGCCGGTGCTGAACCCTGGCCCGCTCTCGGGCGCGTCGCGCCTCACCCTGCTCGTTTCTTGAAGAAATCAGGAAACCTTTGCAGGCGAGTGGCCGACAACAGCCAACCCTCCGCCGAACACCCCGTTCGGCTCACGGCTCCCCTTGCCCGCGAGAACACCATGGCTGGCCACGAGCTCGACGCACAGCTCTCCCTCGACCGTCTCCCCGAGCTCCTCTCTGAACGTCTTCGCGGAGCGCGCGGAACGGACCTGTCGGCGAGTCTATTGCACGAAATGTCGCGGACCGAGGACCTGCAAGGGAGCCTCCTGGAGCTGCATGTGCAGGGCGGACGGCTCTACGGCCAGGCGATGTCCGCGCTGCAGCGAGTCTTAGGCAACGCCGGAGTCGAGCGGCTGCACCAGGAGCTCAGCGAGCTCGCCGACGCCAACGCCAGTGCCAACGCTGACGGTGGCGCGCAAGACGTCCAGATGAAGCAAGGCCCCGGCCCCAGACCCTCGAACGCCGAGCTCCTCGACGCTGCAGCCGACGGGGCCTCGACGTCTGGCGACGCCGTGCCTTTTGCGCAAGAGATGGAGGCGCTGCTCGGCGTCGACTTTTCGTCGACCCGTGCCCACATGGGGGCCGAGGCCGAAACCGCTTGCGATGAGATGGGCGCGCAGGCCTACACCTACGGGGAGAACGTGGTGTTTCGCGAGGCGAACCCCAGCAAGGAGATTGTCGCCCATGAGCTCACCCACGTCGTTCAGCAGCGCCAGGGCGTTCAGCTGACTGGCGGGGTCGGCCAGGTGGGTGACGCCTACGAGCAACAGGCCGAGCAGGCCGAGCGCGGAGTTGCGCCCTCGATGGAGGGCCCCCAAACCAGCGCCACCCTCGCCGTCCAGAC
>PFUG01000348.1 GCA_002789955.1 Deltaproteobacteria bacterium CG_4_9_14_3_um_filter_63_12
GAGGGCGTCCAAAAAGTTCGACGTCTGCAGAGACCATCCATCGTGCTCTCCAGCCGCAGACACCCACCCGCCGAGAGCCTCGAGAAAGGCTTTTGTCCCCACCATCTCCACGAGCTGCGCGATGATGAGCGCGCCAGCGTGGTAGACCAAGGAGCCACCCGCGTCCTCGTGGTCGACGCCGGGCCGCCTCACCCGCGGGTCAGCGCCTTCGCCGAGCGCCCGTTCCCTGCGCTCTGCCCAGAGCCTGAGTTCCCGTGCGTAGCCCTCTTCGTCTCCGCGAATGCGCTTGTCCTCACCGACCCACCAGACCACGACGGCCTCGTTGAGCCAAAAGTCGCCCCAGGTCGCACAGGTCACCCGATTGCCCCACTCCTGGTGGGCGAGCTCATGGACGATCAACCAGTCCTCGTCGGGGTCGTCGAGCAGGGTCTCGAGGCTGCCAGACGACATGAACGCCATTCCGGCCAACTCCTGGGCGGCTTTGCCAGGGACGAAGACCGTGACGTAGTGCTCCAAAGACCAAGGGCGACCAATGGCCGCGCTCCAGCGCTCGAGGGCTGCGCTGGTTCGGTCTAGAACCAAGCTCGCCGCGGGTAAGAGCTCCGGCGTCACGCGCTCTGCCGCTCCACAGGCCGTCGGCATCCACACGTCCAGGCGAACGTCGCCCGCTTGGCGGCTCGCCAGCCCGAAGCAACCGAGCGCAAAGCCGTAGAGGTAGGCTGGGTAAGGAAACCGTGAGACGTCGTCGGGCCCGGGGCCGTCGGGGCCGTCGCCCGTGGCGATGGCGAGCTGGCCGGCTGGCGTGTGCACCCGCAACGCGAGAGTGGCCCGGGCCGAAGGGTCGCTCGTCGACGGCATCCAGCGCCAGGTGTGGAAGGACGTCCAGATGGCGCCGTCGCCCGAACTCACGCCACCAGTCGGCGTGGCCTGGTAGCGAACGATAGCGGTGGCTTCGATGGGGGCGGGTTCGGGCCAGCTCAGCGTCAACATTTTCGCGTCGTAGGCCCAGGCGCAAGCGGGCTCGCAGGCGACCTCCAGCCCACTCATGTCGAGCGCGTCCAACGCCACTCGCCCACCACTCGGGCGCAGAGCCAGCGTCTCGATGCCAACGACTCGAACTCCATCGTCCTCAGTCGTCACCATGAGCTCGACGTCGTAATGCCTCACCGGCCCCGTAAGAGCGGCATCCTCGGCGGAGTCTGGACCTGACGTCGGCGAGCACATGCGCCTTGAGCAACCGAGCGAGGCCAGCAGCAGAAGCCCAAAGACCACGACGCGAGCGTGTTCGCGAGAACGGGGCGCTCGACGTCGAGCGTCAAGGCTCAATGGGAGCCCCATACTTGTCCATCTGGCAGCGGCACTTCGAGCAGGTCCAACCGCCCCAGAGCACCTCGCGCAGGGACCTCGGAACACGAACGGCTGGTTGAGGCGCTCCGCAGCTCGGGCATTGAACGGCCTTGAGGTTGATGCCCATCTTGCCAGAGCGAGGCCAAAACTTGGCGATCAGGAGCAATGTGACGACCGAGGCCACAATGGCGAGGAAGAGAGCAGTCATGGACATCACGTCGCTCCGAACCACAGCACTTTCAACGGCAAGGTCGCGAGCCCGGTGGCGTTCGCGAGGGGTCAGACGAAGAGCTTCTGGGTGAATCTGGACCGTTGACAAACGACGCAAACTCGTAGCCATGGATGGCGAAGAGTCGTGTCGAGCCGAAAGGGCCGAAGGGTTGCGCGCACGATGCGCGCAACCACTCGCGAGCTATTGCGCGTTCGCTGAAGGAACCGGATCCACGAAGCTCGGGCTCTCCGAATTCACCTCCGAAGCATCGACACAATAGTACAGGTAGATGTTGCAACCCTCGCCGCTTTGACAGTCTGTGTCCCTCTGGAGGTTCAGGGTTCGGCGCTGCTCAAGGCGACCATCGAGCGCGAGCTCAACTAAGCGGGCGAATCATGGACACCCGGTGTCCACGCAGGCGCCGTTCTTACACTCGCCGTCTTCTCCGCAGTCGGCGTCGATGTCACAGGAATCGCCCCCGCCGCGGCTGGTGCAGGAGCCACTGCGGCAAACGCCGCCTGGACATTCGGAGTCGCTGTAGCACTGGCCCCCGCCCGTCGTGCACTTGCCGCTGCGACAGACGCCGCCTGCACATTCAGAGTCGCTGTAACACTGGCCCCCGCCGGTCGTGCATTCGCCGCTACGACAGACCCCCCCGGCACATTCGGAGTCGCTGTAGCACTGGCCGCCGGCCGTAGTGCACTGGCCGCTGCGACAGGTGCCGCCGCCACACTCCGAGTCTGAATAGCAGCGCCCGCCGGCAGTGGTGCACTGGCCGCTTCGGCAGACGCCTCCTGGGCACTCGGAGTCCGAGTAGCACGTGCCCCCGGCCGTCGTGCACGTGCCGCTGCGGCAGACTCCTCCACCGCACTCCGAGTCGCTGTAACAATCCGCGATCCCAGCCGCGGGCCGAATGACAGCGATGAGAGCCACGAACATCAACAGTGAAAGCTTGGCGTTCATCCTAAAGTCCTCTTTTCAATTCGTCACCCATCAAGGGTCAACTAAGTTCGCTAAGCGGCCGGCCACGTCGATATTCTTGTCTAGCGGTCAACGGCCAGCAGAAGAATTCCATTGGTTTCCTCACGGCAAGCTGTCGTAGTTCGGGAAATTGCGAGTCGAACGCTCTGCCGCCCACTTGAACCATCGTTGCTTTCCCGACTCGAGACGACGTCTCGTGACGCGGCTTGGTCTCTCCTTATTCTTTTTCCTTCGATTGCGGGAACCAGCGCTCGAGCTCCTCGAGCAGCACGCCGTCGCCTTCGTGCGCGGCCCCATCCAAGGCGGCGAGCCGGTGGTCCATCCGCGAGAGCAGCTCAGAGGCCGCTTGCCGGGTCAGGATGCCGTTGTGCGCGGCGTGTCGAATGGCCTCCTGTTCGACGGCGGCGAGGGCCTTGACTCCCTCGAGCAGTCGCTCTGGACGGGCGGTGTCTCCCGCCAGCTCGCGAGCGCGGACCGCCGCCTCGTCGCGGTTCGTCGAATACCAAGCCTGCAATCGTTTGTGAGTGGCCTCGTCGAGGAAGCCCTCCTCGCGCAGCTCGTCGGCGTGCGCCAGGACTCGCGCCGACGCGAGCGCCTGACCGCGCGCCAGCTCGTACTCGAGACCGCCTCCCGCTGTAGGCCCGGAGACACCGAGCCGCCGCATGAGCCCCGCCATGGTCAGGCCTTGGATGAAGAGCGACGCCGTCACCACGCCGAACACGATGCTGACGAGCAAGGACCGAGCGGCAAAGTCGGCGGGGAGCCCCAAGATCAGCACCATCGAGAGCGACCCCCGCAGCCCACCCCAGACCAAGACGTGGCGCCAGGCCGGCGGCACGGCCGAGGACTTGCTCTCCGTCAGGGGCATGGCGCCGTACACCAGCACCGCGCGCCCCAATAACACCGACGCAAAGGCCACCGCGATCGTGGGCACGTAGGCCAACAGCTGTCCAGACTCGAGCTCCAGCCCGATGAGCAAGAAGATGAACGAGTTGGAGATGAACCCCATGTACTCCCAGAAATCTTGCACCGCGAGGCGAGTCGTGGGGCTCATGCCGTAGTGGGTGCCGAAGGAGCCCACCACGATCCCGGCCATGACCGTCGACAGCACGCCAGAGACCTGCAGCTGCTCGGCGAGCAAGAAAGAACCCCATGCGACCAAAGTCGTGAGGGTGATCTCGATGAGGTGATCGTCGACTTGTCGGGTCACGACCGAGAGCAGGCCACCGATGATGCCCCCCACCAAGGCGCCGCCCAGTCCAGTCTTGATCGCGGTCACCAACGCGTAGCTGACGATCTCGCCGGTGCCGTCCAGCGCGACGAGCTGCCCATGCAAGTTCGGCAGCCCGAAGATCGCCGCAACGATGCCGAAGACCACGACAGCGACGCCGTCGTTGAGGAGCGACTCTCCCTCGACCAGCAAGTAAAGCCGCCGCGGCGCACCCAACTCCTTGAACAGCGCCAGCACCGAGATGGGGTCGGTGGCCGCGATGACGGACGCGAAGAGAAACGCCGCCGCCCAGCCAAACCCAGGCTCCAAGCCCGTCAGATGGATACCGGCGTAGGCCAAGCCCGCCGTCACGCCAACCGAGACGAGCACGCCAGGCACCGCCAGAAAGAGGATGTGTGCGGCGTTGCGCCGAAAATCGGCGAACGGCAGGTGAAATGCAGCCTCGAAGAGCAATGGCGGCAAGAAAAGCAAGAGCAAGAGCTCCTGTGTGAGGTGAAGCCCTTTGAGGGTCTCGATGTGCACGAAACCCAAGGCCAACCCAGCGACCACGAGGGCCAGCGTATAGGGCAGCCGCAGCCACCGTGCGCCCATGCTGACAAGGGAGGCGATGAGGAGCAGGACGAGGACTTGGACCTCGATTTGGTGGATCATGGTGAGTTCAGCGAGTTTGCGGGCAGGGATTGGAAAACGTGGTGCAGCAGCATTAGCAAAGTCGGCGAGTCTGGACCAGCGACGTTCGCATGTGCACACGGTCCATGACGCATTGCGTCAAGAAGCGGATCGGGTCATAAAGGCACACCACATTTCACGGGCAAGGGTTTCTTCTAGGAGGTTGCGATGGCGACGAAGAAGACAGCACGCCAACGCGGCAAGCAGCGCGTGGCGGTCATTGCGGGGCTTCGAACCCCGTTCGCGAAGCAGCTGACGGCATTTCGGAACGAGTCGGCGTTGAGCTTGTCGAAGGTCTTGGTCAGCGAGCTCTTGGCTCGAATCGACCTCGATCCGAAGCTCATCGACCAGGTCGTATTTGGGCAGGTCGTGCCGTCGGTGCAGGCGCCGAACATTGCGCGGGAGATTGTTCTCGGAACGGGGATGGACCGCCACACCCAAGCGTTCAGCGTCTCGATGGCGTGCGCGACGTCGTTTCGGTCGGTGGCGAGCGTGGCGGAGTCGATTCTGGCGGGGACCTCGTTGATCGGCCTGGCTGGGGGCGCCGATTCCTCTTCGGACGTGCCGATCACCGTTTCCAAACGCCTGGGGACGGCGCTGATCGAGCTGAGCAAAGCGCGCACGCTGGGCGCTCGGCTCAATATCTTGAAGCACCTGCGGCCCAAGGACTTGGTGCCCGTGCCGCCAGCCATCAAGGAGTTTTCGACCGGCAAGAGCATGGGGCAGCACGCCGAGGAGATGGCAAAAGATTACGGGATTAGCCGGTTCGCGCAAGACGAGCTCGCCTACCGCAGCCACCAACTGGCGGCGGCCGCTTGGCGAGAGGGCCGGCTGAGCGAACAGGTCATGACCATGAACTTGCCGCCGTACGGGGAGGCGTTCGCGCAAGACAACCTGATCCGCCCCGACTCTGATTTGGAGAGCTACTCCCGTCTGAATCCCGCCTTCGACCGGGTCCACGGCACCATCACCGCCGCGAACAGCTCGGCGTTGACCGACGGCGCCGCAGCTGTGGTGCTGATGCGCGAGGACATCGCCGAGCGAGAAGGGTTGGAGCCTCTGGGGTTCCTGCGCAGCTGGGCGTTTGCCGGTTTGGACCCCGACCACGACATGCTCTTGGGCCCTTCGCACGCCACCCCCATCGCGCTCGACCGCGCCGGAAAGACGCTCAGGAACATGGCGCTCATCGACATGCACGAGGCCTTTGCGGCTCAGGTGCTGTGTAATCTCAAGGTGTTTCGTTCCCGTTCGTGGGCGAAGTCGGCCTTGGGCAAGGCCTCGGCCATCGGCGAGGTCGACATGGACAGGTTCAACGTGTCAGGGGGCTCGATCGCCTATGGGCATCCATTCGCCGCCACCGGCGCGCGCATGATCACGCAGACCCTATGCGAGCTGAGGCGCCGTGGCGGCGGCTTGGCGTTGGCGACAGCGTGCGCGGCCGGTGGGCTGGGCACGGCGATGGTACTGGAGGTGGACTGATGGCGACGAAGAATCCAACGACGAAGCCTGCGATCCGCACCGAGCTGCGCCCAGACGGCGTGGCCGTCCTCCTGCTCGACGTCCCAGGCCAGAGCCAGAACACACTGAAAACCGATCTCATCGACAAGTTCGCTGAGGTTCTTGATTGGCTGGAGAGCGACCGCAGCATCCGCGCGGCCGTCTTCGCCAGCGGCAAGCCCGACTCCTTCCTGGCTGGCGCAGACCTCAGCTCTCTGGAGCACACCATCAGCGCGACCGCGGCCGAAGCGCTGTCCAGACGAGGCCAAGAGGCCATGAATCGCCTCGAGGAGCTGCGGTTGCCCATTGTCGCCGCCATCCATGGAGCTTGCCTGGGAGGCGGGCTAGAGCTGGCCTTGGTCTGCGCGGCGCGAGTCTGCTCGGACAGCCCCAAGACGGTCTTTGGCCTGCCGGAGGTCCAACTCGGCCTGCTGCCCGGCGCCGGCGGCACTCAACGCTTGCCTCGCCTGGTTGGCATCCAGACGGCGCTCGACCTGATGCTCACCGGGCGCCACGTCCGTCCCGCGAAGGCCAAGAAGATGGGGTTGGTCGACGAGGTCGTCCGCGCCTCCATCCTCATCGACGTCGCGGCCAAGCACGCCCTGCGCCTCTTGCAGGAACCTGGCGCGAAGAAGGCGACGTTCGGCGCGGCATTAAAGGACTTCACCAGTGCCAAGGGCGCACAGAGGCTCGCCTTAGAGGAGAACCCGCTCGGGCGCAAGCTCCTCTTTCAGCAGGCTCGCAAGGCCCTGCTCGCCAAGACTCGCCACAACTACCCAGCGGCGGAGCGCATCGTCGATGTCGTCGAGCTCGGCATCGAGAAGGGCCTCGAGCGAGGGCTCGAAGAGGAAGCCAAGGCCTTTGGGGCTTTGACCGTCTCGAACGAGGCCAAGCAGCTGATGAACATCTTCTTCGCCATGAACGCGCTGAAGAAGGACACCGGCGTCGAAGGGGCGGCCGAGACCGTGGCGGTCAGCAAGCTGGGCATCCTCGGCGCAGGCTTGATGGGCGCCGGCATCGCCACCGTGACCCTCGATAAGGCCTATGGCGTCTCGGTGCGCCTCAAAGACCGAGACGATGAAGGGTTGGGGCGCGGGCTGAGCCACATCAAAAAGTTCTTCGACAAGCGAGTGAAGAAGCGAGTTCTCACCGCCAATCAGGGCGCCCGGCAGCGCTCGAGAGTGACGGCGACCACAGACCTGACTGGGTTCGGCGGCTGTGAGGTCGTCATCGAGGCGGTCTTCGAAGACCTGGACTTGAAGCATCGGCTGCTAAAAGAGCTCGAAGGGGTTGGGCACAAGCCGCAGATCTTCGCGTCGAACACCTCGTCGATTCCCATCACGCGCATCGCAGAAGTGGCCGAGCGCCCTGAGCGGGTCATCGGCATGCACTACTTTTCGCCGGTCGAGAAGATGCCGCTGCTCGAGATCATCGTCACCGAGAAGACCGCAGACTGGGTGACGGCGACGTGCGTCGAGCTGGGCAAGGCCCAGGGAAAGACGGTCATCGTGGTAAGGGATGGCGTGGGTTTCTACACGAGTCGCATCCTCGGACCCTACATGAACGAAGCCGCCCGCATCCTCATGGAGGGCGTCGCCATCGAGAAGATCGACCGCGCCTTGATGGACTGGGGGTATCCCGTCGGTCCCATCACCTTGCTCGACGAAGTGGGGCTGGACGTCGCGGCGAAGGTTGGTCCCATCATGATCGAAGCGTTCGGGGCGCGCTTCGAGCCACCGGCCGTGATGAAAAAGCTGCTCGCCGACGATCGCAAGGGCCGCAAGAATGGGCGCGGTTTCTACACCTACGAAGAAAAGAAGAAGAAGCCAGACAAGGCGGTGTACGCGTTGCTCGGGGTCAAGCCGAAAACCAAGGCCGACCCTGTGGAGCTCGCCGAGCGCTGTGCCTACCTCATGCTCAACGAGGCGGCCTACTGTCTCGACGAGGGTATCCTGCGCTCACCTCGGGACGGAGACATCGGCGCCATCTTTGGGCTCGGCTTCCCACCGTTCCGCGGCGGACCGTTCCGGATGGTGGCTCAGGTCGGTGCAGCAGAGGTCGTGCGCAAGCTCCAAGCGCTCCAGGGACGCTTTGGAGATCGCTTCGCCCCGGCACCTAATCTGGTGCGTATGGCGAGCACTTCAGCGACCTTCTACTGACGAGAGTTGGCTCGCTTCGAGCCACCTCTGTTCCGAGCAGCGCGTGAAATCCTATCAGGGCCGAGGTGGAAGAAAGAGCATTGCGTCGGTCCCATACAAGCGTTAGTGTTCCCGAGGTTTTGGGACTCTCGGTTCGCGGTCTCGTGCGGGTTTCGGCGGCGAGAGGAAGTGGCGGTGCGCGCGGTAAGCTCGCGTAATTTCGCCAGAAAGTGTGTCATCGAAGGGTGAGCGCATGGGGATTTGCCCGAAATGTCTGGCAGAATCCGACAACCTCGGAGCCCTCTGTACTTGTGCTCAGTCTCACATCATTCGTGAGAGCGCCGTCCAGGCCGCGCAGACGGACCGCTTGCTGGGTCGTCTGATTGCGCGTCGTTTCGCTCTCGTAGACGAGCTCGGGGCCGGCGCCATGGGCGTGGTCTACGAAGCCATCCAGCACCCGATCCGTCGCCGATGTGCGATCAAAGTGCTGCAGGCCGATCTGTCGAAGAAGGAGAGCTTGCGGCAGCGTTTCATTCGTGAAGCCACGGCGGCGAGCCGTTTGAACCACCCGAACCTCGTGACGCTCTATGACTTTGGCGTCGAAGAAGACGGCCTGTCGTTCATCGCGATGGAGTATCTCAATGGCTTCCCGCTGAGCGAGCTGACGCCCTATACCGACCTCGACATCGACTCGGTGGTTCACATCCTGCGGCAGATCCTGCGGGCGCTCGCGGGGGCTCACAAGTTCGGCGTCGTGCACCGAGATCTGAAGCCCGACAACATCTTCCTGTGCGAGCTGAGTGGCGACAAGCAGTTCGTCAAGGTGATGGACTTCGGGCTGGCCAAGCTCACTGAGGACGACTCGCTCGATCGCGAGCTCACCATGGCTGGCGAGGTGTTTGGGACGCCGCTCTACATGAGCCCCGAGCAGTGTCTCTCTGCCGCGGACATCGGTGTCCCCAGCGACATCTACTCCTTTGGTGCGCTCGCCTACGAGATCATCTGTGGCCGCCGGCTCTTCGACGGAAAGAACGCCATGGCGGTGATGCACGCCCATGTGACCAAGGCTCCACCGCCGCTGTTTCCGCGGCCAGGGCTCGAGTTGGCGGCCAAACTCCATGACGTGGTCGCCCGCTGTCTGGTCAAGGAGCCCGCTAAGCGCTACGACAGCGCCAACGCCGCGCTGCACGACTTCGAAGAGGCGTTGGGGCTGCGCTCGGGCCCCGCCATCAAATCGCCGGACTTGAAGAAACAGATCGAAGACGACAGCGACATGGTGGCGCTGACGCCATCCATGTTCGATCTCAAGGTCAACGCTGCCTCCGTCACCACGCAGAGCTCGAGCTGGCTCCACGCCCCCCCGCAGGGAGCGCCTCGCTGGCTCATCCCTGGACGGGACGAGATACGAGCGCAGCGTGACCCGGCGCTGAAAAAGCCCGAAGACAACAAGAGTTGAGTTCCAGCCCCATAAAACTCAGCGGTGTCGTCTCGTTCTGGGAGGAGAAGTCCGAATTCCTGTGGCGGCACTGTCACGAGATCCCCGCGAACCGAGCGATCGCCGTGCCGCTGCAGCGGACCTTGTTGCGACAGGTTCGGGACATCGACCGCATCCTGCTCCGCAAAGGCTTGACCCCGGCGGCGCTGGCATTGCCGACGGGGCGGGTCTACGCCGCACTCGAGATGCTCTCGGACGAGGTCCTGTTCGACCGTGCGGTCATGGGCTTGATCGCGGCGAAGGAGGCCGCGCGAGGGTATGCAGGCAAGCTCGTCGTGTCCCTGATGCCCATGCGACCGCTGTGGACCGTGCGTCGTCGGCAGGGACGGTCGAAGCTCAAGTGCAACCTGGGTTTCATCAACTCCAGCCCAGAGATCTGGGGAGCCATCGTGCAGAGTGTGGTCGTCAAGCGCACCGCGCACCGCGACCAACTCGTCGATGAGGCCGCCCTCTCCAACCCCTTCCAGGAGATCGTCGGACGCCTCAATCGCTGGTCGAATGCGGTCGGCGTGCGCGGACAGGTCCATGATCTCGAAGAGCTCTTCTCCCGCGTCAACGACACCTATTTTTCCGGTGTGCTCGGCGCGCCGGACATGACCTGGAGCGAGACCGTGACCGTGCGCACCTTCGGGCGCTACGAGTTCAGCCAAGACCGGGTTGTGATCTCCGCGTCTTTAGACCAACCAGAGGTCCCCGAGTGGGTCGTCGAGTTCGTGCTCTATCACGAATTGCTCCACAAGGTTCACGGGTTGCAGCGTCGCGCCAAGCGCAACATCGCCCACACCCGCGCGTTCAAAGCTGACGAGCGGCGATTCGAGCGCTTCGATGAGGCCGAACAATTCCTCAGCCAGTGGGCTCACAAGCTGCGCACGTGAGCAGGCTCATGAGGCCGACAGGGATTTGCGGTAGGGGCAGGCCCCTGTGCCTGCCCTGATAGACCGATTTCGAGGTCGACCTCGAACCTGGGTCGGTCCCGATAGACCGATTTCCAGCTCGACCTCGAACCTGGGTCGGTCCCGATAGACCGATTTCGAGGTCGGCCTCGAACCTGGGTCGGTCCCGATAGACCGCAAGAGGCTCAATC
>PFUG01000157.1 GCA_002789955.1 Deltaproteobacteria bacterium CG_4_9_14_3_um_filter_63_12
CCCTCGGGGGCCGAACATTCCCCAGCCCAAGGTGCAACCTTGGGCAACCGACGCCCGCCCGCGCGATCCCACAAGTGTACAAACTCCAGCGCCCCCTTCGGGGGCTGCCTTGGGACTTTCTCACCTCTTGGATGACGCGCTGCGTCTGAGGTGGCTGCCATCAAAATCGGGTGGGCTCGAATGGCATGTGGTGGATGTTGCTTCGAGCTTTCACCACGAAGGACACGAAGAACACGAAGGAGAGGGAGGAAAATGCAGCCTCTTCGTGCTCTTCGTGTCCTTCGTGGTGAACTCGTGGCCGACGAGCGAGTGACGGTGTTCTGAAATGTTCTCGGCGACTGCCATCAGAGAGAGTTGAGTTGGGCTCGGATGGCGCGCCCTGTCTCCGCAGACTCGAGGTCGCGAAGCAAGGCTGCGGAAAGAGCTCGGCAACGCAACTCGGCGAGCTCGAGGTCGTGGGCAAGCACATCGAAACTGGCGAGGATTCGCGTCGCCGCGAGCTGTGGGGCGAGCGACGCGCTGGCGTCGAGCCATGCGCGTACGCCCACATGGGCGGTCTTGGGTGAGAGCGTTGGACTCCCAAGATGGCCGAGAAGATGAGCGTGCCATGGCCCCGAGGCGAGACGGGCGGTGAACTCCCGCAAGGCATGGTTCGCCTTTCGCAGCTCGAGGTGGCCGAGCAGCCCTAGCAGATCGTCGAGGTGGTGCGAGTCTGGTCGGCTCGAGGCCAACACCGCGTCGAGAACGTCCACGAGGTCCAGGTGCTGACTGGATTGGGCGAGCTTCAATCCAGCAACTCCCCGCCGCCAATGCGCTTCCGCTGTCGACGGTCCAGACTCCAGCTGGACCAGTGAGACGGCCAAATGCAACGCCGCTTGGTCGCCATCGGCTTTGAATTTGTGCGCCTGCGCTTCAATGAGCTCGACGAATGCCGGGACCAACACAGGATGCATCGCCGCCCAACGCGGCAGCAGCGAGAACGCAGCAGGCAGCAGGTCTTTTGGAAGGCTCCGCGAGACCATTCGCGCCAGAGCCAAGAGCTGCGACTCGGTGGGCGCCGCGAGCTTGCGAGCCACCCAGCGCGCGGTATCTGCCGGAGAGTACCCCGGCTGTCGGCAAATCTTTACGGCGTCGACGAGCACAAAGGCCTTCTCGAGGTCTCCGAGGTCGACGTACAGCCGCAACGTATGGATCCTGGCCTGCTCGCGCTGCTCCTTGTTGAGCCGCTCGAGAGGCAACGCCTGCAGAGCGTCGAGACAACGCAACAACAAGGCTGGCGCCTCGCTTCCAGCCCTAGCCGCGATTCGCGCGCCGAGGCTGCACAGGAACTCCACCCTGGCGAAGAGCGGCGAGAGGCTTCCGACCTGGTCGAGCGCCTCCCCCAAACGGCCCAACCCGGCAAGTACATAAGGGACGCTCGGGCGGACCACGGCGAGCAGGTCCCCAGGCAGCGCCTCGACCGTTCGCGACACCAGAAAGCTCCGCAAGACAGCGGGAGCAATGAGCTGCGCCCCATCACTGCGGCAGAACTCCGCCCACCACTCCTCGACCTGCCCGGCGGACCACTCGGGCACCTCCCGTCCCAGCGTAGCCAGTACCTCGCCGATGACGATGTAGCGCTGTGCCTCTTTGATGGGGAGAGAGCGCACAAAGTCGCTGACCTCGTCGAGAAGCGTGTGCCGCTGGGACGCGTCGGCAAAAGCGATGAGCTTACCCAGAACGCGTGCGGCCGCGAGCCCCTCGTGCGACCGACTCTCTGCAGCGGCTTCCTTCTCCGTCGACGACTCAGCGCTCGCCGAAGCGAGCTCGCCATAGGTCGGATCGACACGGCCTCGAGTCAGCACAGCAGGGTTGCGCAGCAGTGCGGCGAGCAACGAATGACGGGCTGTGGCGCTGCGCGCGTGGCCCAGCGCCAGCGCGAGGTTCGCAGGCGCCTCCAACTCCGCGCTCAGCGCCTCGATCTCCTCGCTCTCCATGAGCCGCAACAAGGGTTCGGCGGCGCCCTGCTCCGCGGCTTGTGGCGGCAGACGGGCGGGCAGCTTGGCCGCGGCCAGGGTCATGCGCAACGCGTCGTGAAGCGGCCCGGGAGGACCATTCTCGTGACAGAGCCTGGCGAAAAGGAGTGTCGCCACGAGGGTGCGCTCTGCGGGCTTGGGAATCTCGGGAATGTGGGTGAGCAAGCGGGACACGAGGGAGAACGGGGCCGTCCGCGCGAGGGTGAGGAGCAGCTTGGGTTCGAGCTGCTCGAGGTCGCTCACCCAGCTCCACACGGCGTGGTCGGGCTCGAGCTCGGCGAGCTGCCGCGGCTCGGCGGCACGCAGGCTCTCGAGGTCGGCCTGAACGGGCACCGGCGCCGGCTCGAGGTCGGGCGCCTTGCCGATGATCGTCGAGCGGACGCGCACCCTGAGCGCCTGGTCCCAGACGACCGAGGAGAGCCGCCGTGCGTGAACCAACCATTGCCGCTCTTGGGTCTCCTGGTAGGTTTGGGCCAAAGCGTTGGCCGCGCGCCCGACTCCGGGCGAACGCAGGTCGTCACGGACGTAGGTCTTACCGAGCTCGTAGAGGGCGTCGACGGCCTCGACCAAGAGCGGGTGATCTGGCTCGACGATGCGACTC
Organism: Deltaproteobacteria bacterium CG_4_9_14_3_um_filter_63_12; assembly: GCA_002789955.1. GTDB lineage: Bacteria > Myxococcota_A > Bradymonadia > UBA4248 > UM-FILTER-63-12 > UM-FILTER-63-12. Next base: position 2,617 of record PFUG01000157.1, read on the forward strand.
ATGCAGGTCACGAGTTCGCCCAGCGCGTCGGCTTCGTCGCCCCCTTCGGCGGTGGCGGGTTGCGCGAGGGCCTTGTCGCGGGCCGCGACAAAGAACCCGTCCGCAGCAGGAAGATCGTGCTTTCGCGCGAGCCACAGGCCGATTTCAGCGAGCGCCTGCGCCGCGCTTTGCCGAGCCTCGGCGGGAATCCGCCGCGCCAGCCAGGTTGCGGCCTCCAAGTGGTCGTGACGCAAGGCTTGGCGGCACAACGTCGTGACGAGTGAGGTCGAGTTGCCGCGGGCCAAGACCTCGTGAACGAGGTCGAGCGGCATGACGTCCACCACAGCGTCGCACCAGATGGACATCAGCTCCGTCGAGACGAGGCTGTCCCAGCGAAAGTCTGGACGCTCGCGCAAACGCCGCAGCAAAGCCTCGACGAGCAAGGAAAGTCCTTGGTCTTCGCCTTGGTCGTGCGCCGCGCCTTCCGTTCGACGCTGCGCCCCGTGCCAAAGCAGCTGGACGCCGAGGGAGGCGAGCACATAGTGCGGCAAATCGAGGGGCTCGAGGGCATCACGGACGACGGCGACGTCGTCGCCATCTACGGCCCACAGCGCGGCGTCGAGCTCTGGACAGGCCAGAGCCGCCTCGCGCGCGGTGTTGAGGTGACGCTCGGTGAGGCGCAGGAGGGTGGTCTTGTCAGGTAGGGAGTCCGTGGGTCTTCTCACGCAAATGGGGGTGGGGCTGGGGCACGAGCGGCACCCGTACCCAAAGGGGGGCGACGATTGCTGACGGCTTGGAATTTCGAGCCGTCCTGAGTTAGCCTCCCTTGCGCCCTTACAATCGAATGTCCGAATAGAATCCAAATGCCTAGCAGTACATGCACCAGGCGGAGAGTCGTGCAAACCCGAAGGGTTGCGCGCAGGAAACACAGCAAACTGTCTGGACCGACAAGAAACATCAAGAAGCGAGAAACAGGAGGTGTCATGTCTGGAGTATTTAGTCGAAGCTGGGAGCTGACCAAACTGAGTTTCCGAGTCTTGATGCAAGACAAAGAGATGCTGCTCTTCCCGTTCCTAGGGGGGCTCTTCTCGCTGCTCTTCTCCCTCGCCCTGCTCTACCCGACCGTCATCTCTGGCCTGCTCGAGCGTGGGTCGGAAACCCAAATCAACGTCCTCGGATATGTGCTGACTTTCGTCGTGTACTTAGGCCTGGCCTTTATCGCGACCTTCTTCAACGTCTGCGTGGTCTACACGACCAAGGTCCGCTTCGAGGGCGGAAACGCGACGTTCATGGACAGCATCAAGTTCGCCATGACTCGTTTGCCCCGGATTCTGGCATGGTCGGCGGTCTCGGCGACCGTGGGGTTGCTCCTGCACATGCTCGATCAGCTCGCGAACCGGCTGGGCGGTGTCGGCGGCATGCTCTTCAGCTTCATTCAGAAGATGCTGGGCCTGGCGTGGTCGGTGGTCACCGTCTTCGTCGTTCCCGCCATGGTCTATGAGGACCTCGGTCCTTTCGACGCCATCAAGAGCTCGGTCGAGGCCCTGAAGAAGACCTGGGGCGAGAGCCTCATCCGCCACTACGGCCTCGGCTTGGTCAAGGCGATCTTCTTGGTGGTGGGCGTCGTGGTCGGCATCTTCCTCATCATCGCGTTGAGCAAACTCGGCGGGATTGGCACCGTGCTCGGCATCGTCTTGCTCATCTGCTACGTGATGATGGTGATCCTCGTCTTCTCGGTCCTCAACGGCGTCTTCAACACCGCGCTCTTCGTCTACGCGAACGAGGGCCAGGCGGCCAGCGCCTTTGGTGAGGACGTGTTGTCGGGGGCCTTCCGCGCCAAGTGAGGTTTTGTCCGAGGGACTCGAGGTGGACTCGCTGGCCTCTCGAGTCCACCCGTTCCCACCGCTTGATTCTTGTCCGTCCCCGGCGATGCGCCCTCAGCCGTGGTTGCGCAGCATGAGCTCACTCGGATGGGGATCGAGGTAGGTCTGCTGCGCCAAATACTCGATGGGTTGCGGCAGAGTTTGACCGGGTCGTCGGTCCCCATGTACGTCGGTCCAGGCTCACTCATTGTGGAAGATTTTCGATAGGTTTCCGGACAAACCGTCGCCGCCGCACACGCTCACCTGCGAGTCGGCCGAGTAGTGCGCGACGAACTTCTGCCTCACTTCGTTTATCAGCTCGAGACCCTCCTCGAACACACAGCGTAGCCCCAGCGCGACTCGGGCGAGGGGTGTCCCGACTTCGGAAGAACACCGCCCGCATCGGACGCAGGACGCCCAAGAAACGCGCGTCCAGGCAAAAAAGAGAGCCCCGCTGGCGAAGACCAGCAGGGCTCTTGAAACCGCTACAAGCTCGCTGAGCTCGCCCGGCGAACCGAGCCAGCTCAGCGCTCGTTCCTACGACCGTCGGCGCCGCACCAGGGCCAGCAGACCCAAGCCCAGCAGCACCACGGCCCAGCGCCCTGTGCCGCTCGTGGTCCCGACGGTGCGGCAACCGCAGCTGTCGGAGCCGTGCACCTCGTAGCCCTCGAGCGTGGCATCGGTGGCGGAGGTGTCCTCACCTTCGAGCTCGGCCACGTTGACCACCGCGCAGGTCGCGCTGCAAGTGCCGGTGCTGGAGTTGTCGACGCCCTCGTCGCACTCCTCGCCGGAGTCGACGACGCTGTCACCGCAGAACGCGGTCAGGCAGCTCTCGCGGCAGGCGTTGGGCGCGGTATTGGAGTTGTCCACACCCGCGTCGCACTCCTCGCCGGAGTCGAGCGTGCCGTCGCCGCAGGTGGAGACGCCACAGTGCGTGCTGCAAGCGCCCGCCTGAACGTCGGAGTTGTCGGCTCCGTCGTCGCAGACCTCGGTGCTGTCGATGACACCGTCTCCGCAGAAAGCGAGCTCGCAGGTGGTGCGACAGGCGTCGGCCACGCTGTCGGAGTTGTCGACGCCGCCGTCGCAAGCCTCGTCGGTGTCGATGACGCCGTCCCCACAAGAGGGCAGCAGACAGCCAACGCGGCAGGCATCGGGCTCGGTGTCGGAGTTGTTGAGGCCATCGTCACAGTCCTCGCCGGCGTCGATATTGCCGTCACCACAGGTGGCGTTGTCGACGCAAGCGCAGCCCGTGCAGGTCTGACTTGCAGAGCAGTCCGCCGCTCCTTCACAAGACTCTCCCGCGGTCGTGTTGAGCACACCATCGCCGCAGGCCACGGTGCTGCAATCCGCGTTGCAGGTCGCGGACTCGGCGCCGTCGTCGCAGGTCTCGACGCCGGTCTGGATTTGGCTGTCCCCGCACGAAGCGGCGACACAGGTGTCGAGGCAGGCGTCCGTGTTGTCGGCGTTGCCGTCGTCGCAGGCCTCGCCAGTGGTCACGATGCCGTTGCCACAGGCGGTCGTGCTGCAGTTGCTGTCGCAGCCGTCGCCATCGGTCAGGTTGCCGTCGTCACAGGTCTCGCCCGTGGTTGCGACGCCGTTACCGCAGGCGGTCGCGCGGCAGTTGCTGTCGCAACCGTCGCCGTCGGTCAGGTTGCCGTCGTCGCAGACCTCGCCGGTGGTCAAGATGCCGTTGCCGCACGCGGTCGTGCGGCAGTTGGCGTCGCAGCCGTCGCCGCTGGTGAGGTTGGCGTCGTCGCACGTCTCGCCGGCTGTCACGACGCCGTTGCCGCAGCCCGTGACGGTGCAGTTGTTGTCACAGCCGTCGCCGCTGGCGGCGTTGCCGTCGTCGCAGGTCTCGGTTCCGGCGACGACGCCGTTGCCGCAAGCGGTGGTGGTGCAGTTGTTGTCGCAACCGTCGCCGTTGGCGGCGTTGCCGTCGTCGCAGACCTCGCCAGCCGTGAGCACGCCGTTTCCGCAGGCGGTGGCGGTGCAGTTGCCGTCGCAGCCGTCGCCATCGGCGGTGTTGCCGTCGTCGCAGGTCTCGCTTCCAGCGACGACGCCGTTGCCACAGGCGGTGGCGGTGCAGTTGCTGTCGCAGCCGTCGTTGTCAACGATGTTGCCGTCGTCGCAGACCTCGCCGGAGGTGAGGATGGCGTTGCCACAGGCGGTGGTGGTGCAGTTGCTGTCACAGCCGTCGTCGTCGATGACGTTGCCGTCGTCGCAGGTCTCACTGCCCCCGACGACGCCGTTTCCGCAGGCGGAGACGGTGCAGTTGTTGTCGCAGCCGTCGCCATCGAGCAGGTTCCCGTCGTCACAGACTTCGGCGCCCGCGACCACGCCGTCGCCACAGAGGGTGGTGCACAGCGCGAGCTTCCAACTCTGCAGAGTGCCGATGTCCCCGCTGCCGCCGTCACTGACCTTCAGGGTCCACGTGCCGTCGACGAGGCTGCCAACCAAGGCGTCGACGCTGGCGGCGTTCTCTGGCGTGTAGCAGCCCGAGAAGGGCGCGGTTCCGCCGCTGATTGGCGAAGTACACTGGGTGTCCAGCACGGTGTCGGTGAAGTTGTCGCCGCTGCCGCCGTTGCCGCTGCAGACGTCGATCGCGGAGGAATTTGGCGCAGAGAGGAGCATCTGGACATCGGAGTCCCAGGTGTGCGCGATGTCGAAGGTGAGCGCCGCCCGGGCGAGGCTGCTGCCGCTGCTGATGAGAACGCTCGTCGTGAGGCCAGTCGCGTCGTTGTCAGGGATGGTCACGGGCAGACCGACCGGCTGGTAGACCTCCAGCGTCTCGTTCGCGCCACAGCCCGTGAAGGCCGCTGGCAGCACACAGTCGCTGTCGGCACCGTCGAGGTTGCCGTCGCCGTCGTTGTCGACGCCGTCGTTGCAGAGGACCTCGAACACAGTGCAGACGTTGGGGAGCGTCGAGGTGCACTGATAGCCAGGCTCTATCCTACAGGCGGCAGAGCAGCCGTCGCCGTCGACGACGTTGCCGTCTTCGCACTCCTCATAGCCTTCGAGCGTGTTGTCGCCACAGACGGTTTCGATGTGGCAGGCCGGATCGCAGCCGTCGCCACCGACGATGTTGCCATCGTCGCAGTTCTCGCCAGCGGTGATGATCAAGTTGCCACAGCCAGTGACCGTGCAGTTCACGTCGCAGCCGTCGCCGTTCACGGCGTTGCCGTCGTCGCAGCCTTCACCAGTCGTGGCGACGCCGTTGCCACAAGCGGTGGTGGTGCAGTTCGAGTCGCAGCCGTCCCCGTCGATGAGGTTGGCGTCGTCGCATTCTTCACCGAGGTTGAAGGTGCCGTCGCCGCAGATGCCAGCCACGAGGCAGGTGCTGTTGTCGATCAGGTCGATGGTGCCTGGGCAGGAGGTGCTACTGCAGGAGCCCGAGTTGGCGCAGTACTGGCACGAGCCCACGGTCGCATCGGTGCAGTCGGCATCTAGGAAGCCGCAACCACAATCGCAGCCCCCGTCTGCGAAGAAGTTCACGTTGCAGGTCCAAGTCGACGGGGTGACCCACGCGCAGGCCTCACAGCCGTCGTCCGCGATGCTGTTGCCGTCCTCACAGTCTTCGACGCCCGCCTGGATGAACAGGTCGCCACAAGAGGCCGCCATACAGGTGTCGAGACAGGCGTCCGTGTTGGACGCGTTGCCATCGTCGCAGGCCTCGCCGGCCGTCACGATGCTGTTGCCACAGGCGGTGAGGGTGCAGTTGTGGTCGCAGCCGTCGCCGTCGGCGGTGTTGCCGTCGTCGCAGACCTCTCCAGCATCCACGTTTCCGTCGCCGCAGAAGGGTTCCAAGACGCAGAACGCGTCGCAACCATCGCCGTTGATGGTGTTGCCATCGTCGCAGCCCTCACCGGCGGTCAGGACACCGTTGCCGCAGGCCGTCGTTTTGCAGTTGTTATCACAGCCATCGCCGTTCACGTTGTTGCCGTCGTCACACTGCTCTGCACCCGCCACCACCGTGTCGCCACAGGTCGACGTGCACAGCACCAAGGACCAACTGAGAAGCGTTCCAGTATCCAAGCCCGAGTCGTCGGCGACACGCAGGGTCCAGGGTCCCGTCGCGCTCGTCCCGGCCAGTTCCGTTACGGTCGTTGGATTCTCGGGGATGTAACAGCCGGTAAACGGGGCAATACCCGCCGTGACGGCAGTCGTACAACGAGTGTCGAGCACCGTCGCGACGTAGTTCGCCCCAGTGCCGCCGTTGTCGGTGCAGACCTCAATCACGGTGCCAGAAGGCGGGATGAGATAGAGGTCGACGTCGGAGTCCCAGGTGTGGTCGATCGAGAAGAGCAGAGAGGTGCTGCCGAGCGTTCCGTTGCTCGCGACCGAGACACTGTTCAGGATTCCGTTAGAGTCACCATCTGGGATCGCGACGGGAACGTTCACCGACGAATAGACCTCGAGCCGCTCGTTGGTGCCACAGCCCCCGAAGTAGGCCGGCAGAACGCAGTCGCTGTCCAACCCGTCGATGGCGCCGTCGCCGTCGTCGTCCAGGCCGTCGTTGCAGAACGATTCGACCTGCGTGCAGGTCGCTGGCGCGCTCGCCGTACATTGGTAGCCCGACTCGATCTCGCAGGTCGCGGAGCAGCCATCGGCGCTCGCGGCGTTGCTGTCTTCGCACTGCTCACCCGCGTCGAGCGCGAGGTTGCCGCACAACGTACAGGTGGGTCCGCAAGCGTCGCCGGGCACGAGGTTGCCGTCGTCGCAGGCCTCACCGAGCTCCACGGTGCCGTTGCCGCAAATGGCGCAGTCGTTGGCCGCGCCAGGTGTCGCCAGTCTCGTCAAGAAACCGGTGGTCACGAGCGCCCCGCCAGAGCAGCGCTGAACTGAGTCGATGGTGTTGGTGAGGTTGGCGCTCTCGTCGACCTGCGGCTGTCCAGGCGTGAGCACGGAGAGCAGCACAGGGTCGTCGGCGTCGCCGGTGCCATACACTACCGCGTCGACGAGGTTGGTCGCGGTCACTGGAGTGTTGAGGGGGAACGACGTCGCGTCGTCGAGGTAGAGCGCGACGGCGTCTTGTCCGTTCTGGATTGCCCCTGAATTGACCGTGAAGTCGAGCCCAGCGACGCCAGCGTTGCCAATGACGAAGAGGCCCGTCGAGCGAGTCACCAAGCCGTCGAGGTCGATGGCTGGGAGGAGCGTGCTGGCGCCGTAGCTCACGTCCCCATTGCCGTTATACAAAACCACCACGAGCCCGGTCAGATCGACCCCTCCGACGCCACCGTCGGAGAGCTCCAGGAACTCCGCCACATCCGTACCGGGGGTATCCGAGTCAATCTCGTTGATGAGCACGAGCACGGACTTGAACGTATTGAAGTCGCCCGCCGCCAACACCAATGGGGTGGTCCCTAGGTTGCCGCTCGTCGCGGTGCTGGAGGCCACACCCTGGAACTCGTCGGAGCGGTAGGCTCCTGCCGCGTCGACGGGGTTGAGCACCGTCGCTACGTACTTGATTGTGTCGCCAGGCAGCGCGCCGAGGTCGGTCATCGTGAGGCCGCTGAGCTCGTGGTTGCAGCTGTCCGCCCAGGCCGTCGCAGGAGTGGCGTTGAGGTCCTTCACGAAGGTGTGGGTGGTCGCCTCGAGCTTCCACAACCCCGCGTACGTCGGTGTGAGCGCGATAGCGTAATCGGCCTCGAAGCCAGGCGCGAAGGTCAGCTCCGCGCGTCCAGCGCCCCCGCCTCCTGCTGCATAGCCCATCGCTGAGATCGCGGACCGGTGGAGGTCGCCAGCGTCGGTGAAAGCGCCTGTCGTCCCGAATCCCCCCGTCACGGAGTCGATGTAGAGGACGATTGGGTCATTGGCGCAGGCACCAGCCTTCGAGCCGCTCAAGCCCAAAACCACGTCGCCGTTGATGCCGCTCTCGACGCTGAGCGTCGTTCCGGCGCCGATGACGCCGCCAAATCCCGTGTTGACACCACTGCTCGCCGCCGTGTACTCGCCGGTATTGACCGTGCCGTCCACAACGGGACCAAGGACGCTGCGATCGAGGAGGTTCACCGGGTCAGCCGATGCAACCTGGCTCCAGATGAGCACGCAACAGGCAAATGCGTACGCAGATAGAACCTGCGCGCGCGAAGAACGAAGCATTGACTTCATGACTGCACCTCGAGTCTGTGGGGGTGAACGCTGCGGTTCAACTTGATGTGTCAGAACCTGCCTAGCCGAAAAGCGCCGACGATGCACGCGTCGCGGAACACGTCAGCCGCAAAGAGGTCTGGCAAGGGAACCTACGAGCGGCACGCAGGCTGCAGTCTCGTGATTCAAGCCACAAGGGTGGAATACAAAAACGAGTCGGGCTAAACATTGAGTCCCTCGTACAAAGTCGATTTCCGCCGATTTCTGCCATGAAAATCGCCGGGTTCGACCGGTATGTTGTCGATATTGCTTCGATCTTAACGCAGAGGCGCAGAGGCGCAGAGGCGCAGAGGGTTTGAGGTAAGGAGCTGTCTCGTCG
>PFUG01000502.1 GCA_002789955.1 Deltaproteobacteria bacterium CG_4_9_14_3_um_filter_63_12
CGGGTCAGGGCAGAGCCCTGCTTCCCTGAAAGGCCACGCTCATAAGCACGGACACATGTGAAGCGTTACACTAGGGACGCGCGCAGGTGGAGATGTTGGTGCGGCCGACTCCGTTGGGGAGTGAGACCGAGGTCGTGTTGGAGCAGGCCGTGAGCGGATTGCCGGTGATCCCGGTACAATCGCTGACCTCGTTGCACAGCGCGGTGCAGTTGTCGGTCGTCGTCGCGCACTCGCGATTGCCTGTGCCGTCGAGGAGCAGCTCGCAGGTCTCGCCAACGCTGCACTGCGTGTTCGATGCACAGCGCCAAGTGCCATTGAACTCGCATTGCTGACCAGTGCCGCAGTCCGAGTCATTGACGCAGGCCGTGGCGCTGAAGTCCAGCGAACATGGGGTGTTGTTGTACGAGAACGTGCGCAGGCAGAGCCCTGTCTCACAGACCGTGCCGTTTTGATTCGGACATGGGGTCCCCACGCCGCCAGCCCCGACGAAGGTCTCACAGACTTGGTCGATGGTGTTGTCGCGGTAGTTGCTGTTGATGGTGCAGATGTTCCCCACGGTTCCGCCAGCGCAATCGGTGTTGTCCGCACAGCTGCGATTGCAGAGACCAACGTTGGTGGGCCCCGGGCTGAACCGGTAAGACGTACAGATCTCGCCGGCGCCACAGTCCGCAAGCTCGGTCACCTTGTCGCACCCGACGCTGCACTCTTGTGACGCGAACAGGCAGATGTTGTCGAAGCAATCGGCGCCGACGGTGCAGTGATCACCGATGGGAGCCTTGCCGGTGTTGGGGAACGTGCAGTGCAGCTCCAACGTCGAGGCCGAGACCATTGAGCCACAGACACGCACGCCGTCGGTGCAGTCGCTCGACGAGGTGCAGATTTGGTCCGGCAGCATCTCACACAGTTCGAAGGTGTCCGACAACGGGGTCTTGCTGACCGTGTTGTTCTCACAGAGCTGCCCCGTCGTGCACTGAGTGCTGCTCGTGCAAGGCGCTGCGCAACTGTTGTTCAAGCAGACTCGACTGGCGCAGTTGTTGTCCTGCGTACACACCGCGCCGTTGGGTGAGCCGGTGGTTGGGATGCATACCGACTCCAGCGCCGTTCCACCGATGTTCGGGACGATCGCGCAGGTCGTGCCTGCAGTGCAGTCGTTGCGCGAGGTGCAGGGTGTTGCAGGGCTTGTGACGCAAATAGACTTGCTCACCGAGGTGCCGTCTGTCGCTTGCAGCGTGACACTCGCGCAGACGGTGCCGGTTGCGCAGTCCGTGTTGTTCAAGCAGCCGATCGTGCACATGTCCTTGAAGCGATCGGAATAGCAGAGGTTAGCGCCACAGTCGGCGTCGTCAGTACAGGTCGTCCCCAACGCCCCGCCGCCCACATTGGGATTCTGGCAGAGCGTCGTGATCGTGCTGGTCTCTGGCCGGAAGAAGCAGACCTCGCTCGTGAGGCACTCGTCGTTCTCGATGCAGAAGACCGGAGGTTGGCAGATGCTCGCGGTGTCCGTGAGGTTGCCACCGAGGCTGACCGTGGTCAGATCGCAGCCGTAGTCCGTGGGACAATCCGTGGCGGCCGTCTGACACGGGCCGGCACATTGGCCAGTGACACAGAGATTTTGTGCACAGTCTGAGTCGAGCAGACAGTTGACGCCTGTCTCCACGCCACCGGCGTTCGCCGTTGCGCAGGTAAAGGTCAGGTTTGTGCCGGTCTTCTGCGCTACACAGCGCTGCGGCCCGACACAGTCTCTGTCGGAATTGCAGACGTTCGGCGGAGTCTCGGCGCAAACGGAAATGGTCGCTGCGCCTCCGTTGGTCGCAACGTCGATGGTCTCACACCGCCAGCTGCCATCGGTCGAACAGTCGTTGCTCCGCTCACAGGGGCTCGTGCACAGTCCCCCAAGGCACAGGTTCGCTTCGCATGCGCTGTCTTGGGTGCAAGCAGCACCAAGGGTTCCCGCGCCAACAGGCGCGCCGCAGAGCAAGCTCAGCGCGGCACCTGAACGGTCAGCCACACAGAGCTCAGAGGGGTCACAGGCTGCGTTGGAGCGGCACGCAGTGGGCTCCGGGACGCAAGCGTCGATCGTCATGCCGCCGACCTCCGTCGCCACGCAGACGTGTCCACCGGGGCAATCGTTGTCATCGACGCAGGGAGCTAAGCAGATGCCGTCCTGACACTTTCCGTTCTCGCAATCGCTGTCATCGGTGCAGGCGCTGCCAGGGAGGCCCGTGCCAACTGGAGGCCCACAGAAGAGCTCCAACCCCCCACTGCCATCGTCGGTGAAGACGCAGACCTCGGAAGACGGGCAAGTCGAGTTGCGATTGCAGGGGACGGGCACGAAGGTGTCCGTGGTCTCCGTACTGACTGTGTCATTCAGCACGTCGGCCAGGTCGCCCGACGTGGCGTCCGACGTGTCCACTCCAGAAGTGTCCCCGGCGTCCGCGGTCAGAGTGTCCCCTGCGTCGTACTTGACGGAGGTTCCTGCCTCGTCTCCGCACGCTGGGACGAGCAAAATCAAAACGGCGAGCAGCAAGGCATGGCGCGGACTCGGGTGATGCATCCGGAGCTCCTTTGAATTCAGTTGACGCGGAATGAGTGGGGGCGGATTCGATCGAATTTTCGCGCGCTACTCGGAACCGAGCGGTCTCGAGGCGAGACCGCCGACGTCCCCGCGCGCGATCGCAAACGTGAGAAAGAGTCTGACTCCGACACTGTAACGTGCAATGCTGCCAGGTCAGAGCAAAAAGTGCGGAGACACTGGCCAGAAGACCACCAAACTGCCAGCGGATCTGAAGAACTTGAGAGTATCGGGCGGTTTCGCCCAGTGCAAATCAATGCTTGATGATCCCGCGGCTCCCTGTGGCCTCAGCACTCCAGCAGGCCTGACTTGCTTTCTCTCAGTGACCTTGGCAACAGGGACAATCGGCACCGTAAGGAGTCGTCCGGGAACAAATTGCGCATTTGGGCGAAGTCAGAGGTGGGAGGGCAAGGAGGCCGATGCCGGCGATGCCCAGCATCGTCGAAGCAGACCGACGCTGCCATCACGCCTCTGGCGATGTTCAAATGTGCAGGTTGTTCCCTGACGACTCCTAAGCTGCCCCTCAAAGAAAAGGCCGGGCGATGCCCGGCCTTATCTTTGACTCGCGCTGAGGCTCAATCGTCGTCTTCGGTCTGGTGAGAGAACGGGGATTCTTTGACGATCTTGGATTCCATATTCGAAGGAACCTCTTCGTAGCCGTCGAATTCCATCGTGAACATGCCCTGACCACCTGTCGCCGAGCGAAGGTCAGGGGCGTACAACTGGATCTCGGCCAGCGGGCAGACCGCACGAATGATGGTTTTGGTGCCGATTGGCTCCATTCCCAAGACACGGCCACGACGCTGGGTGATCCCCCCCATGATGTCGCCCATGCACTCGCTTGGGACGATGATTTCCATCTTGTAGATCGGCTCGAGAATGCGGCTTCCACCCTGCTCCAATGCGGCACGCAGTCCCTTCGATCCGGCCGCCTGGTAGGCTACATCCTTGGAGTCTACTGCGTGGTACTTGCCGTCGAAGAGCTCCACGCGGACATCGACGATGGGGTAGCCCGCCAGGGGCCCTTGCCCCAATCTCGACCGCACCCCCTTCTCTACGGAGGGGATGAACTGTCTGGGAATCGCGCCGCCAACGATCTTGTCGACGAATTCGAAGCCCGTGCCGCGCGGCAAGGGCTCGACATTGAGGAAGCAAACCCCGAACTGCCCGGCTCCACCGGTCTGTTTCTTGTGTTTGCCCTCGATGTTCATGACCTTCTTCTTCAGGGTCTCACGATAGGGCACCAGCGGCAGCGCGGTGTCCACGGCCATCTTGAACTTGCGTTTCATCTTCTCGGTGGCCATGTCGAGGTGGGCCTGTCCCATGCCCCGGAGCACGAGTTTGCGACCGAGGTCATCGTAGCCAACGGAGAGGGTCGGGTCCTCGTCGATGAGCTTGTCCACTGCGACCTTGAGCTTGTCCTCGTCCCCCTTCTGGGTGACTGAGAGGGTGTACTCCATCATGGGCGCTGGGTATTGGATGACGGGAAGGGACAAGTTCTGGCCCGAGATCGTCAGGGTGTCATTGGTCCGCGTTTCTTTGAGCTTTGCAACCGCGAGGATGTCGCCACAGACAGCCTTCTCGACCTGGTCACGGGTGGTGCCGCGCAGAGAGTAAACCGAGCCGAAGCGCTCGCTGCCTTCGTTGCGCAGGTTGATCACAGCGCCATCGTCCGGAGCGGTACCGGCGAAGACCCTGAAAATGGAGAGCTTGCCCGAGAACTCGTCAATGAAGGAGTGGATCACTTGAGCGACGAAAGGACCATCCAAGGTCACGGGGAGGATCTCCTCGTTGCCCTCGGGATCGACGACAGTGACTGGGCCGCGCTCTAGTGGGCTCGGGAAGGCCCAGCACATCAGCTCGAGGAGCGCTTGCACCCCAACGTTCTTCGACCCTGCCGCATAGACGAGAGGGACAATTTTCCCAGCCTTGATCGCGTTCTGCAGCCCGCCTCTGACCTCTTCCTCGCTAAGCTCCAGCGTCTCGAGGTACTTCTCGAGCAGGGTGTCGTCCGACTCCGCGACGGCCTCCACGAGCGCCTCCCAAGCCTCATCAACGTCGTCGACAAGGTCTGCAGGGACGTCCTCCTTCTCATGCTTGCCCGAGCCGTCCAACTGGTAGCGATAGACCTTGCGCTGTAGGAGCGAGACCACTCCGACGAAGGTCTCAGAGCGCCCAACGGGGAGCTGCAATGGGATGACTTTCGTCCCCAGATTCTCTTCCATCTCGGCGATGCACTTCTCGGGGTTGGCCCGGTCGCGGTCCATCTTGTTGATGACCACAAGGCGCGGAATCCCGAGCGTCACGGCTTCTTTGTAGGCGCGCTCGGTCTGGACCTCGACGCCGTCGGGGGCGGATATCACGACGATCGCGGCGTCTGCGCCACGAAGGGCGGCGAACGAGTCCCAGACGAAGTTGCCGTCACCGGGGGTGTCGATCAGGTTGATCTTCTTGTTGTCGAACGTCGTCCACGCAAAGGCGCTGGAGATCGAACCGACGCGCTTGACCTCTTCGGGCTCGAAATCGAAGGTCGAGGTCCCCGCCGCTGTGTCACCCAACCGCGTCGTGGCCCCGGTGGAGAAAAGTATGGCCTCCGCAAGTGAGGTTTTGCCGCAAGATCCGTGACCGATAATAGCGACGTTGCGGATATCCGCGGTTTCGAACAGGGTCTTTGCCATTCCTGAGCCTCCGTTGGGTACCTTATCTGCGGCAGTCCGAAAGAAGGGCCGCATCCTATGAACCGAACTGCGGTCCGTCAATCGAATATCGTATTGTATTGCACCCTCAAAAAGGGTTGCTCGCCGCCACCTTAAGCACGAACCAAGGCCCTGATCTTCAACGCCTCCGAGAGGGCGCGTTCGCCCCACTCCCAGTGGCTGCGCTTGCGGGCCATCGAGGACATCGCCCGAGACAAAACCTCCCCTCGCGAGAGCGGGAGCTTGTGGATCATGAAGCGCAACTCCGAAGAGAACCGGCGACTGAGCCCGAGGGCCATGAGGTCGGCGCCCATTCCGATCAGCGCGTGCTCGACACCCCGCGTGCCGCTGCCGATGAGCACGCTCTGCATCCGCAGCTTCATCCGTGCGCACATCTCAGGCGAGAACCGAACTCTCATCAGTGAGTACAGGTGGCGTTCGGACTCCTCGAGGGAGAGGGCGACGGCTGCTTGCCTCCTTGGAGGCGCGTCGCTCGTCGCGATGACCAGCCCCGCGAGACCCAAGTCGTCGAGGAGGGCAATGAGGTGCGGGACCTCGAGGAGGGCGAAGTGCCCTGATCCCTGTTTCTCGTCTTTGACGCTAAGGTGTACCGGCCCAAGAGGGAACCAATTCACCGCCCGCCACTCTAGCCAGGTCTCCGGGGGGCGCTCGAGACCGTTCTGTAAGAGCTCTTGGTGTGTCTCGCTGTTCGTCGTTGGAAATTCGCGCAGTGCGAGGGACACCCAGTGATCGTGGATTCGGCTAGCCCGCGAAGTGAGTCGAGCTTTTCGCCGTATCTCTCCGTGGGCGGCGTCGCGCAAAGGCTCTTCGAGTGCGCAGAGGTCGCGCCAGTAAGCCGCGAGCGCGGTCATCCCGCCATGCGCCGCCTGCGCCTCGATGGACTGTTGGGGACTTGATGAGTCCAGGAGCATGGAGAGGATGCGAAACTCCTGGGTCGACAGCTCAGACAGCGAGAGGCTCATCCTGTTTCACCTTGGCCGACAGGACGAGCTCGGCGCCCTGTCAACAGTGAGAGCGCCGCGACGACGGTCAAGAGAATCACGAGGCTGACCAGACCGCCCATGGCCCAACGCACCTGGGCGGCGACCCCCGAAGGGAGGGCCCAGGGACCAACCCTGTCGAACTCGAGCTCGCGCGGCTGGTCTGGTGCGGATTCGACGACGAGGGTGATGCTGTCCGCGTCGACTACGGAACCCAGCAGGAGGCGGACGCGCTGCTGTGTCTCGGCCGAGAGCTCGCTCGCCGACAAGAGCAACACCGTCGCCTTCGCCGGTTGCTTGGCTTGGTTCGGCCACGACTCAACTGGCAGCGTCAGGTGGACTCGAGCGTCTCGAATCTCCCGAAGCTCGACGAGGCTCCTCTCCAGCTCTCGCGCACGGAGCTGCTCGAGGTGGTGATGTTCGCTGGCTCGGGACGGGCCGAGGAGTCCACTCGAGCTGTCGTTTTCGCGCTCTCGAGGCAAACGATTGGAGACCACGATGGCACGAGCTCGGGGCAGGTCTACCTCACTCACGACCAGCATCCAGGCGTCTTTGCGGCTGCGGTCGGCCTGCAGATCGACGCGGATCCCCTCCGCCTCGATCAGCACGGCGAGCCGGCTGGCCTCGGCCTCCTCCAACCCGTGCAGCAACTCCTCTTGGCATCCCGCCGCGAAGAAGGCCAACCCAAGAAGAACGAGGCACCGAAAAGCCGCTCTCATCGCATTTCCTTCTGCACCTGCATGAGCCGTCGCCGCAGCTTCTCGATCGCGTTCGTGCGCAGCCGACTCGCCCACCCTCGTGTGATGTCGAAATGTAGGGAGATCTCGTCGAGACTTTTGTCCTCATAAAAACTCATGAAAATAACGGTCCGGCCTGGCTCGTCGAGGGTGTCGACCTGCTTTCGCAACCACGCCTCATCGAACGCTTTGCCGACCTCCTCTTCGGGGGTTGGGCCTTCGAACCTGGGTTCTTGTTTGTCCGTAGGCTCGTCCATGAGCAGGACGATCGTCGCAACATCGCCGACCATGGTGTCGAGGTCCGCGGCGACGCTCGCGAGAGTCGGCGAGGAGGTCTGCTCTTGGTCTTCGCTGCGCACCGACAGATGGTCGTTGACCAAGGTGTCAGCTTGGAGGCGTCTTCGCCTGGTGCGCGCGACCAGCCCCATGCTGCGACAGCCATCGAGGATATGCCCCCGGATGCGATACCAGGCATAGGTGGTGAAGGAGCAGCCTTTGCTGGGGTCGAATCGACGGTGGGCCTCGAGCAGCCCTTCCATCCCGTACGCGACGAGGTCGTCAAGGAAACGTCTGAGCCTGTACTGCCGAGCGAGGTCGTTGGCCACGTCGGCGACGAGCTTTTGGTGTTCCTCGATGCAGATCCGCTCGTCGTTCATTCCTCAACCATCGCGGCTCCATGGGCGCGTTAGCCGCACCTCCTGATATACCGATTTTGGACGTCGAACCCTAGCTGCGAGCCCCCGGCGGTGGGGATCGCCAGTCTGGTCGCTCTGTGCTTGGAGGACTGCAGCGAGAGGACCGGCGAAAGCGCTCCAGATGGCCTAACGTGTGGCTTCTGGGCCGCCGTGTTCGGCTCCGACCTCGCAAAGAATTCACTAGACGTCGAGGACTGTCATTGCTAAATAGGCGGCCCGACCAACGGGTCGACTGTCAGGGAAGCGGCCTCATCCGCGTGGATGAATCCGGTGTCGCGGGGTTCGAGCTCACGACGCCACCTGCACAGCCGAATCACGACAACGGCCGGGAGCAGAACTTGGACTTGCAGGGGGGCAAGTGGGGCTTCGTTTTCGTGCGACCGCGGATGCTCTGTCCGCGTTGGTGCCGCATTTGTGAGGCCCGGTTCGGGTGCGTTCTTCGCGTTCACTGTGTGCGCATGGAGGGAGAGAGATGTCAAAAGACACACGCCACTTGTGGCGGGCAGCGTTCATTGGGTTGCTCGCGGTTTGTGGATTTATTGGGCTTCGCACCCTGATGGTCCCCGCGAGCTTCGGGAGCACTGGCCCGTACCGGGCGGAGGCACCAGAGGAAGAGGCAGCTCGGAAGGAGCTTCTTCCGGACCAGAAGGAGTGCAAGCCCTGCCACGAGGCGCGCTACGAAAAACTCCAGGGGGGGGCGCACAAACTCGTCCATTGCAAGCACTGCCACGGAACTGCGCGGGAGCACGTCGACCGCTGCAAAGAGCTGGCGGCGAGCGGCAAGGAAGGAAAATGCGCGGGCCCAGAGTCGGGTGTCACCGACCTCTACAAGGGCATCAACTCCGCGAAGTGCGACAAATGCCATCACCCTCGGGTGGGTCCTCCAAAAGGCTTCCCCATGATTGACATCAGCACGCATCCCCAGGAAATGGGGGCCGAACCAACCGACGATCCTGCGGTCTGTGGCGAGTGTCACGACGGCCACGATCCCACACCGTAAGGAGCTGCAAATGACATCATCCAATCGAGGTCTCGAGATGGCCCCCGCAGCCAATAACGTGAACAACGACGTGCCCGAAGACAATTCTCGCCGCAACTTCCTCGCGGAGATGGCCATCATTGGTGGCGCCGCGATGAGCATCAGCATCTTGCCGGCTATGTCCGTCGCCAACGAAGAGACCGGCGAAGAGCAAAAGGTCACCTACGCCTTCCTAGTCGACACCACCAAGTGCATCGGCTGCGCCCGCTGTGTCGAAGCCTGTGTCGCCGAGAACTCGGTCCCGGAAGGGTACTTGCGGACCTGGGTCGAGCGCTATGTGTACTTCGAGGACGGGACGATCACGGTGGACAGCCACCCCAAGACGGCGCCGTTCTCCTTTGGGATGTTCGCGGGAGAACACGAAGCGTTGGTCTCCAACAGCTTCTACGTCTCCAAACTCTGCAACCATTGCGTGAACACGCCCTGCATCCAAGTCTGTCCGGTCAACGCCTCCTACATGACTCCCGAAGGCGTGGTGCTCATCGATAAGAAGCACTGCATCGGCTGCTCCTACTGCGTACAGGCCTGCCCGTTCAACACTCGGTTCATTAACCCTGTGACCCAAACGGCGGACAAATGCACCTGGTGCTACCACCGACTCAAGAAAGGGCTCCGAACGGCCTGTGTGACCGCTTGCCCAACCGGCACGCGCATCATCGGTAACATCGAAGATCCCGAGGATCCCGTTCACATCGCGTTTACTCAGAAGCGCGTCGATGTGCTCAAGTCCTATATGGGAACGCGCCCAAAGACGCGTTACATCGGACTCACGACCGACGTCATCTGAGCATCGCCTAGCGTTGACCGCATGACGCGGTCTCCTAACGAGAAGACCCGCTCCAAAACTGGGAGCTGAGAAAAGGGGGCCGTTGCCCCCTTGGGGAGAGTGAAGTGCACGGTCCCAACTTCGTATTTCCGAACGCAGAAGTCGCCTGGTCCCTGATGATCGTACTTTACCCGTACATCACAGGGCTCGTCGCTGGCGCCTTTATCGTCTCTGCCCTCTACCACGTCGCCCACAAGAAGGAGCTCAAGCCCATCGCGCGTTTGGCGCTCGTGGCGTCGTTCTGCTTCTGCTCTTTCGCGACGTTGCCGTTGTTGTTGCACCTCCACCATCCAGAGCGTGCCTTCAACGTCATGTTCACACCAAACTTCACGTCGGCCATGGCCGGCTTCGGTTTCATCTACAGCTTTTACATGGTCGTCCTGATCATCGACCTGTGGCTGGTGTTTCGGCAGGACTTCATCGACCGCGCCAAGAGCTTGCCCGGTGTGATGGGCCTGCTCTACAAGGTCCTGGCGCTCGGTGTCCTCGAGATGACCCCCAAAGCGCGCGCCATCGACAAGAAGCTCATCCACTTCTTCTCGGTCATCGGGATCCCCGCCGCGTGTGTCTTGCACGGGTATGTTGGCTTCATCTTCGGTGGAGTCAAAGCCAATCCGTGGTGGTCGACGGCCTTGATGCCGGTGGTGTTCCTGCTCAGCGCGATCGTCTCGGGTCTCGCCGCACTGGTCGTGATCTACGTGGTGATCTCCAAGATCCGAAAAGCCCCCATCGACCTGCCCTGCTTCCGCAGCCTGCTCAACTACACCTGGCTCGTTCTCATCGTCGCGGTGTCTCTCGAGACCCTGGAGTTGGCCAACCGAGCCTACGAGGGCGGACACGAGTGGGAGATGCTCTCGACGCTGATCACCGACCACCTGACCTACACCTACATCCCACTGCAGATCATCGTTGGCTCCGTGATCCCCATTCTGCTGCTGCCTTTCGCCTTCCGAGCAGGCGCCAACCCGAAGTTCATGAAGTTCGCCGGTGTCCTCGCGGGCTTGCTCATCCTCGTCCAGGTCTTCTCCATGCGATGGAACGTCGTCATCGGTGGCCAACTCTTCTCCAAGAGCTTCCGTGGATTCATCGAGTGGGAGCCGGAGTTCCTTGGCCGAGAGGGGATTTTGATGGCCATCATCGTGCTCTGTTTGCCCTTCATCACTCTCGCCGTCGTACACAAGTTCTTGCCTGTTTGGGGCAAAGACCGCGATGATACAGACGAAGAAGCGACCGCGGCACACTAAGGGTCTGCCGGAGAATACGTGGAGCGTTTTTGTCCCTAATCAGGACTTGGCGTTCGTGATGGAAGCAGGCCCCAA
>PFUG01000058.1:0-2523 GCA_002789955.1 Deltaproteobacteria bacterium CG_4_9_14_3_um_filter_63_12
AATCAACAACATGCCGGTATTTTTGAAGAATTCCTGAGGATTGGGGGGCGCTCCTTGCAGTCAATAAACATGGAGAGTCATGACGGTTTACACTAGTTGTTGTGCGCGCCTTCGACGATCCAATCCTTCAGGGTCTGCAATTCCGATGGAGTCCAGAAAGGAGGCCCGTTGGCCGGCATTTGGCTGCCGAAGGGGGCCGAAGTGAGCTTGAGGTAGAGCGCGCTCGAGCAGGGGGAGCCGACGACGACGATGTCGCTGGCGGTGCGTGCACCACCGTTTCGCAGGGACTCGTACGACGTGAGGTTGAGCCCGCCGATGGTCACACCCAGCGGCGTGCTGCTGTCTGGATTGTGACAGGTCATGCAGCCGCCGCTGCTGCGGGTCAGCAGCGGAAAGACGTCGTTGGCGAAGCTGATTTCCACGTCGGGGTCGCTGTCTTCGTTGGTGCAGCGATCGGCCTGAGGCTGACCGACCTCCGGCTCGAGGGCGCAACCGCTGGAGGTCGCGATGAGCACGGCTGCGATCAGCCAGTGGCTTAGGGCGCGGGGCGAGGGGCCTGGGGGCAGTTGCATATCTGGTCTCTCGGGTAGGTCGCGACGACTCGCCCCTGCAAAGGGCGACCGTCGATGTCGAAGAGGTCTTCGTAAGACGTGTGCTCGGCGAGGGTCTCGTCGCTGTTCGTGTCGATGGAGGCCGTCGTGCTGGGCACCACGACCTCCACGACGTCGAACAGATGGGTCACGACTCCATTGGGGCGGTGAAAGATGTTGTTGGTGTCGTTGAGGTCCCCGTCACCAGTGATGTCGACCTGTCGCAGCGTCTCGTCGATGGGTTCTTGTCCCTCTCGGCGCAAGACGAAGAGCTGACCGACCGGCACTCGATCGGTCGCCTCGTCGAGGTCGACGGGCCCAACATCGAAGTAGTTCACGGTCATGCCACGGTAGTAAGCGCGGCGGGGCTCTCTGAAGCTCCCATCGACCTCTTGCAGTCGGGTCGTCGGGGTGACGACCGGGCAGTTGACCACGATCTTTGTCTCGATAGGCTCGAGCAGCAGCCCGGAGGCAAGGGCGTCGTCGATGGCGTCGAAAGAGGATAGAACCTGTCCGTCGTAGGAGTCGGAGATGGGCGCCAACAAGAGCTGCCAAAAGGGGCTATAGGCTGCGTCGCCAGGGATCACGTTCCACACAGGAGGGTGTCCGATTGGACCGTAGGGCTCACCAGCGATGCTAAACGGACCGGCGACGTCTGGTTGGACCAGCATGTAGAGGGGTTGCGTAAAGGTCGGCGCGGAGCCGAAGTCCCAGTACCAAACGCGCTCACCGCCATCGAAAGCCGACTGGAGCCACAGCGTGTCGCCGTCGATCTGGTCGTACTCGTCGAGTCGGAGCAGGGCCGAAGCGTTCTCGCCGATGGAAGGAACCGCGCTTCCAGTTGGCAAGACTGCCCCGCGGTGCGTCACTCCATCCTCGACCAGCGGCTCGAGGCAACCCCCGAGGAACACGCTCAGCACGAGGACCTTTGCGATGTGGAGCTTCATGTTCTTCGACCTCAGTGAGGAGTGAAGACGAGCTTCAAGCCGACGGCGACGACACCGGTGTCTGGCCGCTCGCGCATGCGCATCTTCCCGACGACGTCTTTCACGCAAGTCGTCAACCCGTCGAGCGACGAGGACTTGGTCTGCACCTTCTCGACCCAGCCATCGACATCGATCACGAAGCCGACGTCGAGGCTCAGCGCCTCATCGCGTCCCGCTTTCTGAGCCGCTTTGCGATAGCAGCTCTCGAACGCCTCGACCTCGCTCTCCACGGCCCGTTCGACCACGTTCTGCGAGAGCGAGCCGCTGACCTTCACGCGGCTGAGCTTGACGTCCGCTTCGAGCGATGGGGCCGGCAACGGAGTTTTCTCGACCTTGATGATTTTTTCGACGGTGGGGGGCTCTTCGATCGCGACCGTGACAGCCTCGACGTCGAGGAGTTGAACCTCGACTGGCTTTTCGACGGCCACCTCTGCGGGCGCTTCGGGTTGCAGTGCTTCGCTGGGGTCGATGGAATTGACCTCGGGCTCATTCGTCTTGCGACGTCCTCGACGTGGTCGGCCCCCATCCTCGACCGCGGTGGTTGCGACGAGGGCCTCGCCGGGCTCGGCGCGCTCAAACAGTCGCGGCTGGGCTCCGAACGCATTGGCGGCGACGGCCACCGCCAGCGCGCGCACGACTTTGGCCACTGGGAGGGTCTCGGAGCGAGACTGTTCGCTGAGCTTTGGCGGCAAGACCTCGGCTGGAATGGCCGCCGCGGAGTCCGGACGAGTATCGACAGGGACAGCGGCGACCGGGTCGCCTGGTTGCACCGGGGACTCTTTCGCCGGCTCGGGCACGTTCGACGACGCGAGCTGGAACACGAACACGACGACGAGGACCAGGGCCACTCCCAGTGCAAGTCCTAGCCCGAGCCGACGTGGCGGAAGCTGTGTCGTCAACCGCGGTCCACTGGCGGTGTTCAAGGAGGGGAGCGTTTCAGACAAGCC
>PFUG01000058.1:2534-10852 GCA_002789955.1 Deltaproteobacteria bacterium CG_4_9_14_3_um_filter_63_12
TCCGCTCGCCGCTGTTCCACTCGCTGCGCAGCCCCAAGAGCGCGGCGCGCAACTCTCGCACGGTCTGGAAGCGGTCCTCGGGCTCTTTGGCGAGGGCCTTGAGGATCACGGCCTCGAGCTCGGGAGCGACGTCCGGAACGAGTTCGGAGGGGGGTTTGGGCAGCTCGGTGAGGTGCCGCATCAACAGCCCGACGGGAGTCTCCGAGCTCTCGAACGGCGTGTGCCCGCAAACCATCTGGTAGAGCATGATGCCCAGAGAGTAGATGTCCGAACGGGCGTCGAGGGCCGAGCCTCGGGCCTGCTCTGGGGACATGTACTCTGGGGTCCCGAAGATCTCGCCTTTGCCGGTCAGAGACGGCTGAGAGTCGCCAGAATCCCGCACCCGAATCTTGGCGATGCCGAAGTCGAGCACCTTGCACAGTACGCCGTCGCTGCCATCGTCTCGCGTCGCTCGCAAGAGGACGACGTTCTCTGGCTTCATGTCGCGGTGCACCATGTCGAGATCGTGAGCAGCGGCGAGACCCGCACAGACCTGCGCCATGATCTCCACGATGTCGGCCAGCGTGATGTGTTGCCGGTGGTTGAGCTCCTCCAAGAGGTTGCGACCTTCCAGATACTCCATCACCAGAAAGAGCCGCCCATCCTCCTCTCCGAAGTCGAGCATCTGGACGATGTTCGCATGCTGGAGCTGGCTGGCACCCTGCGCTTCGCGCTTGAAACGCTCCGCGACCACCGAATGCTTCTCTGCCACTTCACGGAACAGGATCTTGACTGCCACGTCCTTGTCGAGGGCGACGTGTCTGGCGCGATACACCACCCCGAACGCACCAGAGCCCACGACCTCGGAGAGGACGTAGCGGCCTCCGGCGAGGGTTTGGCCTGCGAGCTCGCTGTCGGATCGATTCGTCATGAGCTGGGAGCGTGAGGAGGAATGGGGCGATTAGGACGTGTTGTACGCATCCTCACCCTTCGAGCTTGCACGGCTCTCCGCCACCCCTTGCGAGCACAGGGTCGAGAAGCGCGGCGATTGAGCGTCAACGGTGCGATCATCGGAAGGCTTTGGATCGCTCGAGGACCAAAGATTCCCGTGCGTAGGCTCAACGATCCTACAGCGATTGGCTAGGTCTGCGGCCCGCTCTGAGGCGTCGTTCGGCGATGGCCCAGCGGCGAGTGAGGAACATCGCCGTGCCGGTCATGGTCGCCTCGACGAGCAACGTACAGACAACCCCAACTCGAGTCTGCAAGGCTGTGAGCATCAAGAACGCGATCCCCAAGAATCCGGAGCTCGAGAGCAAACTGATGAGCATGAACGCCGAGCGGCGGGCGTTTGCCTGTCTCTCTTTCAACTCTTCCATCGGGTCGGACATCGGACATCTCACTGTCTGGTGCTTCACTCGACGCCAGAAACTACTCCAAATGCTGGCGAGCCAAAACCCTCGCGCGCGCATGCAGAACATTTCGAGAGGCAATGGTTTTGGTTGAAGTGCGCGGACCAGAGGGCTACAAGGTGTCTCCTCGAGCGGATTCGCGCGCTACTCCGAACAGAGGTGGCTCTAAGCGAGTCACCTCGAGAGGTGGCTCGAAGCGAGTCACCTCGCGTCCCTACGCGCGATCGGTTCAAGAACACCGATCCCTGTCAGCCTCTGAGGATTTTCGACATGGCGAGAAGAATCGACCTCCTGGTCCTCCTGCTCCTGAGCACCCTTCTCGTGAGCTGCAGTGATGGCGGCGAGGATGGTAGCGAGCTCAGCACCCTCGAAGGGGCCGCCATCTTTGGCGCCGACGACCGCCTGGACTACTACGACGTCACCGACGAGCGACTGCGCGCCATTACGCGAGAGAGCATCGTCGCCCTGGTGTCCGCAGACTCGTTGATCCTCGACGATCCAGACCACATCGGTCTGAACACCTACACTCTGGGAGAGGGGCAGTACCTCTGCACCAAGGAGCGCTTCTACGACCAGCCGGCCTTGGCCTTCTGCTCAGGTACGCTCATCGACGACGACTTGGTCTTGAGCGCTGGGCACTGCGTCGTCGACTTCGAGGCCTGCCGAAAGACCCTGTTTGTGTTCGACTACTACTACGAATCAGAGGACCAGCTGGCGACCATCAGCAAGTCGGACATTTATCAGTGCAAGGACCTGGTCGCCCGCACCAACAACGTCTACATCAGCGACATGGAACCTCAGGGCGTCGACTACTCCATCGTGCAGCTCGATCGTCCTGTCTCCTCGGACCGCAAGCCCATGCCAGTGCGCCGCGCCAAGACGGCTCTTCCTGTGAGCGAGCCCATCACCGTCATCGGCTTCGGCTCCGGGCTCCCAGCTAAGATCGAGACCGGTGGCAAGGTCTACGATCCTCGCCCGGCCGAGCTCGACCGCTTCATCACCAGCTCCGACGTCTTTGGGGGGAACTCTGGCTCAGGCGCCATCGACTCCAGCGGGCAGGTCGCTGGTGTGGTCGTCTTGGGCATCAACGACTACGTCGGCAATCAGCAACTGCAATGCTACGAGGCGGCCGTCTATCCCGAGGGCCCCGGCGTCGAGAGCACGTACGTCTTCCACGCTCTCGACGAGCTTTGCGGCTCGGGCTGGCCGAGTCACCCGCTGTGTGGCGTGCCAGCGGTCTGCAGCGACGGCTTCTGCTCCGGCACCGAGACCCCAGCCAACTGCCCAACGGACTGCCCTGCGATCACCTGCGGGGATACGCGCTGCGATCCGAGCGAGTGGGCGAACTGCCCAAGAGATTGTGGTTGGCTCGCTGGGCCGCCCGCTGAATGGACCTGTGACGTGACGCTCTATTCGGCCCTCGACGGCTGCGACTGCGGTTGCGGTGCCCACGACCCCGACTGCGATGACCCCACCGCGACCGTCTTTGGCTGCCTGACGGGAGACACCTGCTCTGAAACCGACACCTGCATGGGCAACGGCGCCATTCCCGCCGGCTGGACCTGTGCGGCCGACCACTATGCCATGAAGGACGGCTGCAACTGCAAATGCGGCGCCTACGACCCAGACTGCGACTCGCAAGCCGGTGGGCACCAGTCGGGCTGCTCCTGGGGGCAAAGCTGCAGCGAAGATGGGATGGTTTGCGTCTACGACCTGGCAGCTCCCGGCTGGACCTGCAGCCCCTACACCTACGCCGTGGGCGACGGTTGCGATTGCAACTGCGGGATTCGCGATCCAGACTGCGACTCCTCTGGGCAGGTGACGATCGGCTGCTCCGTCGGGCAAACCTGCGGCGACGACGGCGCCTGTGCCTGGAACGGTGTTCCGGCCCAGTGGACGTGTGAAGCCGCGCTCTGGGGGGATGGTGAGCACTGCGACTGTGGATGCGGAGCGGCGGACAAAGACTGCGAGAACTCCGACCTGCCCGTCTTGAACTGCGCCGCCAACCAACGCTGCGATGGGGCAGGGCTCTGTGACGGCTCGAGAGCCCCCGGCAACTGGACCTGTGAGCCCAGCTTCTACAACGGCGGCGATCGCGACGGCTGCGATTGCGGCTGCGGAACCTACGATCCGGACTGCGCCGCCCACACCGGTCGAACCTTTGGCTGTCCCTCGGGCATCTCCTGCGGTCTCGATGGCGCCTGCGACTATGGTGTCGTCCCCGCCGCCTGGACCTGCGCGGCGGCCACCTACGGCAGCGACGACGGTTGCGACTGCGGTTGTGGCACTTGGGATCCAGACTGCGACCTCGACGATTTGCAAGCGCGCGGCTGTGACGACGGGCTGCGTTGCGCAGGGGAGGGCCTCTGCGTGCCCGCCGACCTGCCCGCGACCTGGACGTGCGACCCCATGACCTATCGCCTCGACGCCGTCTGCGACTGCGACTGTGGTGCTTGGGACCCCAACTGCGACGCCTGGCCGCTGCAGCCCAACGGTTGTGCCGACACGCAGCGCTGCGCCCCCGACGGCACCTGCATGACGCCCGACGCGCCCGCTGTCTGGACTTGCAACGTGGTCTTCTACGAGGACGGCCTGGTCTGTGACTGCAACTGCGGCGCGTTCGACCCCGACTGCGCGAACACCGCGCTCAACATCACCGGTTGCGCCGAAGGCAGCACCTGCAGCCCAGCTGGACTGTGCGTCGCCATTCCCATGCCGGAGAGCTGGACCTGCGGCGCCGCGAAGTACGCCGCTGGCGACGGCTGCGACTGCCTCTGCGGAGGCTACGACCCCGACTGCGGCGATCCTGCCCAAGAAGTCGTCGGCTGTGACAGCGGCCAGACCTGCCAGGGCGGCCTCTGTGTCCCGGACGGTTATCTCTGTGCCCCCGCGGCCTACAACGCTGGCGACGCCTGCAACTGCGGATGTGGCGCCTACGACCCCGACTGCGACGATCCCAGCACGCCCGTCGTGGGTTGTCACTCGAACGTCTGCGACGGCGCCGGGCGCTGCGTCGAGGTCACCGGCATGGAGCTGGTCGGCAGCGGCGGCGGCGAGTGCAACGTCGTGGTCAGCCAGGCGCCGCGTTCAAATGGGACGCTGCTGGTCTCCCTGCTGCTGTTTGGGGGCTTGCTCTGGCGGCGCAGAAAGTTCGTTCGCTCGTAGCGTCTGAGGGGCGGGCAGACCACCTGGGTCTGGATCGCAAGGACATTTTCTGGTTCACTTGGGCTCACCCGCACGAGGAGACCGCCGCCACTTGCCCACCATCGGCCGGTCTCATGCAGCTCTGGTCTTTGCGCTGACCAGCCTCTGCTGCCTGCCCAACCCGGCCCCAGGTTCTTCAAAAAGGCCTGCGACCTCGGCGACGACGACGGCTGCATGATGGTCGCTGCGGCCTACATGGATGGGACCGGCGTCGACGTCGATCGTAGGGGTCGGGTCGCGTATTGTGATATTCTCGGGCGACCTAGAACATGACAATTCGCGACCTGACCTCGGCCGCACCCAATCCCTCCCCATCCAGCGCGCCGCGAATCACGACCCCATCCAATATCACAATACGCGACCCGACCCCAACCTCGTGCTGACCACGTTGCTCTGCGCGCTGCCCAGCCCGCTCCTTGGCGAGTGCGACTCAGCTTGCATCACGCTTTGCGGACAGGGCGACGAAGCGAGCTGCGAGAACCTCGGAAGCCTTCTGTCTGATCGGCAAGGGCATCCGGAAAGAGGTGTCCACCTTTTCGATGTCGACTCGACCAGCGCCCCCACTGAGGGGGCAGAACTGAGAGGAATTCTGGTCAAAGCGTGCAAAGCGAAGGTGGGGTACGCCTGCGATCTGCTGGGAGTCGCCGAGGAGCATGCCAGCCCCGATCGGCTTCGCATCGACGCAACCCGATAATTCATCAAGGCCTGCAAACTTGGCATCGCCGATGGGGGCTTCAAGGCTGGGCAACAGTGCCTGCGAGAGACGGTCACCTATGAGGAGGCAGTCGGCCACTTTCAGGCAGCATGGGAGCTGGGCGATGACGACGGCTGCATGACGGTCGCGGCCTATCTCGACGGCACCGGCGTCGACGTCGACCTCGTGGGGGCCGAGCGGCTCTATAGCGAGCTCTCAAATGGGCAGGGTGTTTCCTGACGACTCCTAAGCAGGGGTTATGGACGCGACTCCAAAGCCGCGCTCAAGCA
Source organism: Deltaproteobacteria bacterium CG_4_9_14_3_um_filter_63_12 (assembly GCA_002789955.1). Taxonomy (GTDB): domain Bacteria; phylum Myxococcota_A; class Bradymonadia; order UBA4248; family UM-FILTER-63-12; genus UM-FILTER-63-12. The sequence goes on from PFUG01000058.1 coordinate 8,111, forward strand.
GGCGGCGAGCCTCTCGTCGACCTCCACGGTCTCAGCCCCCACGTCGCTGACGATCTCCTCGTCGGAGGACGATTCGCCGTCAGACCACGGCAACATCCTCGTCACTTTCGTGCCGCTGATGAGCAAGGTACAGCCGGTCACCACGAAACGAACCTGCAGCGACAAGGGGTAAGGCCCTTGATAGCAGGCTTTCAAAGCCTCACGGCGCTTCTCGAGCAGTCGCTGCACGAGCTCCCGAGGCAGCGCCCCCCTGATGTTCGGCCGGCCGAAGCTGAGCGCGCCAATCCCTGCAGTCTCACTGGCCTCCACGGTGAAGTTGAAGGTCACTTCGATGAGCGAGAGCTCCGCAAAAGAGCGGGTTGCGGGGAGCAGGAGCAGCAGCAGGACCACGAGAGCACAACCACGGCGGACCATTGGCGCCCCTTTGCAGAAGAACAGCTCGACGGGACAGCACCACTGACCCCAAGGCGTCTCAGAAGTTCCTCAATCAAGAGAAGAACTCTGGTTGACGGCTCACAAACCACGCCACGCCTTCCCAACAGACGATCACACTGGGAGAAGACATGCAAAGCGCCCTTTGGCTAGTCCTCTTGAGTTTGGTGCTCCTGAGCTGCCAAGCCGAGACGACGAGAGGCCCCGTGAACCCAGCCGGGGACGCTGCGGTCGAACGAGAAACAGCGCAGCCCCTTGCAACGGCTCCCCCCAAAGGGACAAGCACGGCGAACGTGGCTCTGCAGCCTCGAGCGCCCAAGGCCTACGCCACGACCTCAGACGAAGACTGACTACCGGACTCGCCAGAGCATCGACCAGATTCTGCAGGTGGTTCGTGGCGAGACTCAGTAGGGCAGGCGCACGCTGGCGAAGAGCCCGTCCTCGACCCACTCTGAGAACCACTGAAAGATTTGCGTCTGCATTTGGTCGGGGGCTCCCTCCCAGACCTCGGCGGCGCTCTCGAGGGTGTGTTCCAGCGAGAGGCCTTCGGCGAGGCTGGTCAGGACCAAGAACGCGAGCTCGGTGAGCTCTCTACGGTGGTTCTCGAAGTTCTTGCGCCAGGCGACCGTCCAGCTGGGACGGGGCTTCAAGGGGGGCGACTGGCCCTTCTCGAGGGCGTCGAGGAGCGGGACGATGGGGTAGCTGTGCTCCAGCAATCGGATCGCGGGGATGGTGACGAAACGGGTCTCCGGCCAGGCGTCGTCAGGGATGTTGGCAAGGGTGGTGGTGTCGAGGAGGTCGACCTCCGGTTCGTCGCGGAGCTCGCATAGGGCGAGCTCGGTACGGGTGAGGTCGATGAGCAACTCGCGGCCCTCGCGTTGGGTGCGTGCGAGGAACGCGGGGAGCTTGCGCCCCAAGTGGTTGAGGGAGAACTCGACGGAGGGGAATCGATCCAGGTATTCCATGCACAGGCCGGTGAACGGGAGCTCTCCGAGGAGCAGCCTCAGACCTGGGTAGTCGGCCTGGAGCGCGAGCACCATGTGCTCTTTGAACCTGTCCGAATAGATGCCGATGCGCTCTTCGGCCCGCAGCTCTGCCGAGGGTCGCACCTCGGCCTTGATGCGCTCTTGGGTGGCTTGACGCATCCCTTTGGAGCGATGGGGGCCGACGAGAGCGTCGAAAAACCAAGCTTGGAAGTCGGCCATGGCCGTGACGGGGGCGTTGATGGCACCGAGCCCGTCGATGTAGGTCTTCCTGAGGTCGTCCCGCTTCATCAGTCTACTCCCTCGAAGGTCTCGGCGTCGGCGTAGCTGACGAGCATGTTCCAGCGGCTCTTGGCCTCGAGGGCTTGGGCGTGCACGGTCTCTAGGTCCGGGATGTCGGTGTCCCATTGGACCACAGTGGTGCGGTTGCCGCCGATCCTCAGCACTTTTTCGTACAAGGTCCAGACCTGTTTGGCGACGGGGGCGGCATGGGTGCCGATGATGTGGGTGCCGAAGTTCTGATGACCCCCGAGGTGGTACTGGATGACTTGGTCGAAGGGGAGCCCCTGTAAGTAATTGTCGCTGTCCCAGCCGTGATTGTAACAGCTGATGTAGAGGCTGTTGAGGTCGAGGAGCAGCTTGCATTTCGAGCGCTTGCTCAGGCGTCTCAGAAAATCCCACTCGGTCATGTTGGACTCGTAGAACTCCAAGTAGGTTGCTGGGTTCTCGAGGACCAGAGGCCGCTCTAGGAAATCTTGGACAATGGCGATGCGTTCGACGAGGTAGTGTAGGGTTCGCTCGTTGTAGGGCAGCGGCAGAAGGTCGTGGGAGCTCTTTTGCCGGGTGCCCGTCCAACAGAGGTGATCGGAGATCCAGTGAGCGGAGACGCGCTTGGCGAGCGCCTTGAGCTCGCGCAAGTAGTCGAAGTCGATGGGATCGACCGAGGCGATGTTGAGCGCCTGCCCATGCATCACCATGGGATAGCGCTCGGCGATCTGGTCGAGGAACCAGAGGGGCTTGCCGCGCGTCGCCAGGTAGCTCTCCGAGGTGATCTCGAAGAGGTCGATTTCCGGGGCGTCACGCAGGATCGTGTCGTAGTGGGGGGCGCGCAGCCCGACCCCGAATCCGAGCTGAGGCATCCCCACGCCCTGAGAGGTTTGGGCAATCAGCATGTCGTTATCGAATCTGCGCTTCTTCATCGAGACTCCGGCACTGCAATTGGAGGCTTCAACTTCTTCTTAGGTCACCTTCTCTAAGTTTTCTAGTTTTCTAGCATTGCGCAACAATTTCTGTCGGCGCGCTCCCACAATCGTTACAAACCTACAGA
>PFUG01000413.1 GCA_002789955.1 Deltaproteobacteria bacterium CG_4_9_14_3_um_filter_63_12
TCGAGAGGGGGCGTTGGAAGCGCCTTCCCACCGCCCAGATCGACGAGCTCAGGAGGCTCATCCAGCAGTCCCAGCCCGAGAGCGCAGAATGAGCTCGGAGCCCGTCCCAACTCCGATCGGATCACATTCACCACCGAGCTCCGAGGGGGTTCGAGGCGAGCCACCCCTTGCGCCCCCGAGCAGCAAGTGGTGGGGAAGGCTCGCGCTCGCGGTGACGGTCACCTTTGTGGCTGGCAGTACCCTCTTCAAGATCGGAGGAAGCGACGTCTGGTTCCACATCGCCACTGGGCGCTGGATTTGGGAGCACGGTGAGGTCCCCCGAACCGATGTCTTTTCCCACACCTTTGTTGGACAGCCGCTGGTCTATACCGAAGCGCTGGCGCAGCTAATCTTCTTCAAAATCTGGGAGATGGGGGGACCCGCGGGGTTGGTCCTCCTCAAAGCGGCCATCATCGCCCTCATTGCCCTCGTGGTCATCAAGCTCTGTAAGGCCGGTGCGGGTCCGACTGCGCTCGTACTGGCGCTCTGGTCGGTCTCCAGCCACTTTCGCCTCGCCGTCAGGCCGGAGGTCTTCTCCTTCCTCTGCTTCGCTGTCGCCACCCTCATCATTCGGCGCGCCGATCGCGAGGTCCGCTTCAAGGTCCTCTGGTGGCTCGTACCCCTGGCGGCGCTCTGGTCCAACCTGCACCGCGCCGGCGTCCTCTTGGTCATCCTCCTTGTGGTCGCTGCGTCGGCCTGGCTCCTTGACGCACGAAGACGCCGTGGGGCGGCCATCGCCTTGGCTGTCTTGGTCCTCGTGATGCTCGGCTCCATGCTGAATTCCAGCGGGTCGAGGGCCCTGACCTCGGTCTTCGAGGACGCAGGAGGGGAAGCCTACGCCAAGCTCCTTACCGAGTGGGCTTCCCTTAGTCTTGACACACTGTTGCGCGATGACATCCCCTTCACCGTGCTTGCTGCGGCATGGATCATTGGGTGGTTGGTCAGGAGAAGGCACCTCTCCACCGTCGATCTCACAGGGGGCGACGGCTCATCGTGGCTCACCAAGATCCCCTATGACTTCGAGGTTGGGACCGTAATCGCAATGACCGCGATGGCCTATCTCAGAGTGCGCTTCATTCCCTACGCCGCGCTCGCCATGACACCAGGGGTGGCCAGCGATCTCAACGCGGCGATCGAAGCCTTGAACGTCAGGACAGGCGGACGGCTACGCCAAGGTCTGCTCCACCTCCTTTTGTGGAGCACCGCGGTCTCTCTCATCGGCTACCACTACGACACGACCTACACTCCCGCGGAGAGGGGGCTTGGGGTCGAATGGGAGGTGCCCGTCGAGGCTGGCGAGTTCCTCGCTCAGAATCGCCCTCCAGGAAAAATGTGGAACTCCTTTAACCTCGGGGGATATCTGCTCTTTAGGCTTGCACCTGAGACGCCGGTCTTCATCGATGGAAGAACAGGAACGCTCTACGGACAAGAATTCCTCGCCGAGACCGTCGAGGCCTCTACCAATCCCCAAACGCTCGCCGAGCAGTTTCAACGCTACGACATCACCTTTGCCGTCTTGGAGTACTTTGGCTTCGGAGACAACAAGTTCGCAACGCTCTACGCGTCGCCAAACTGGGTCCTCGTCTATTGGGACGACCGCGTCGTCGTCCTGGTCAAGCGAAGTCCAGAGACCGCTCAGTACATCGCCGAGCATGGCTACAAAGAGCTCAAAGTCGGACAGGTCGAGCAGCGCATCGACCACTGGCAAGAGGAGCCCCGAAAGCGAGAGCTCCTTGGGGAGCTTATTCGCAACACGCGCGAAGCCCCGCTCTCCATCCGAGCGCACTACATGCTCGCCGTCGCGCTGAGGGCCGCCGGCGAGGTCGAGGGCTACGAGCGCGAGAGGCGCATCGTCGAACGACTCGCCAACTCCCGCAGTCTGGACATCCGAGTTCCCTGAGCGCCCTATCGGACGTCTTCGGCCTCGAGCGGAGGCGGCGCGCCCCAGATGTAGTCCTTGACGCGACGAACCAGCGCGCGCACGTCCTCACCGATGAGATAGACGGACGGCACCAGTATCAAGATGACGAAGGTGCTGAAGAGCACGCCGAAACCGAGGCTGAGCGCCATCGGGATCAAGAAGCGTGCTGACACCGACGTCTCCATGATCATCGGCACCAAGCCGAAGAAGGTGGTCAGCGTCGTGAGCAGAATTGGCCGGAACCGTCGTGTCGCACCCGCGATGATCGCGTCGTACGGCGACATCCCTGCGGCGCGAAAGTCGTTGGTCGCCGAGATCAGCACCAGCGAATCGTTCACCACCACGCCGGACACGGCCACGATGCCCATCATGCTGATCAAGCTCAGGCCATAGCCCATGATGACGTGCCCGATGATCGCCCCGACCACCCCAAAGGGGATGGCCAGCATGATGATGAAGGGTTGGAAATAGCTCTTGAAGACCACCGCCATGAGCACGAACATTACGAGCAGTGCCAGGACGTAATAGTTCTTCAGCGCCCCCATAGACTCGCGCTGATCTTCTTGCGCGCCCGCAAATTCGTAGGTCAGACCATCATAGCGGCTGAGCAGCTCGGGAAGGCCGCTCTTCTCGAGGTCGGCGATGACGTCGTTGGAGGTCGTCACGTCAGTGTCCACGTCCGCCGTGACCGACAAGACGCGTCGCCCGTCTTTGCGCTCGATGCTCGTATACGAACGTCCACGGATGATCTGTGCGGCATCGTGCAGGACCATCTCGCCGCCCTGCGGCGTCTTGATGATCAGGTCTTCAATGTTGGACTCGGAATCTCGCTCGCCGCGCGGCCGCCTGACATAGATTCTCAGCTCGTCGCGCCCTCGCTGGATGCGCTCGGCCTCCGAGCCAAAGAAGGCAGCGCGCAGCTGTCTCGCCAACACATCCTGTGTGATGCCCAAGCTGCGCGCTTGCGGCTTGAGCTTGAGGTCGAGCTGCTCCTTCCCGAGGCTGACGCCGCTGTCGATGTCCTTCACGCCATCGTATGTGCTCAAGACCTCGGCGAGCTCGGCTGCGGCGAGCTCCAACACCTTCGGATCCGTATGGCTCAACTTCACGTCGATGGGCGCGCCAGAACCTGGCCCGATGTTGAACTTGAAGGTCAGAGCCTCGGCCCCCATGACCTCTCCCATGTTCTCCCGCCAACGGTTGGTGAACTCCTCCGTCGTGAATTTCCGTTTGTCAGCGGGAACCAAATACAGCGTCACTCGTGCCAGATGGCTGCCCCCCGCACTGCCGGCCGAGATGCCGTTGAAACTCGCGTCACCCGCCTGGCCCAGCTCGGCGTAAATGCCCCGAGAGGTGTCCGCGTCCAGCTCTTCGAGGGTCACCTGCGCCGCCGTTACCAACCGGTCGCGGATCTCGCGCGTCTCATTGATCGAGGTCCCAAAAGGCATGCGCAGGCTGGCGATGATGTTGTCGCCCTCGATCTTGGGCATGAAGGTGAAAGGCAACGCCCCGCTCCCGACGTAACCCACCGCGACGACCAAGGTCGCGATTCCCACCGCGACGGTCAGGTAGCGAAGGGAAGTCGCGGCCTCGACAGAGGGCCTGTAGACCCGATGGATCCACCAATCGACCCACACCGTGAACTTCCGCTGGTAGCGCGCCACAAAGGCGAAGAAGCCAGTGGTCTTGTCGTGTTGATGTCCAAGGTGAGAGGGCAGGCAAAACAGCGACTCGATCAGGGAGATGGCCAGGACGATGATCACCACCGTCGGGATCACCCAAAAAAACTTGCCCATCGTCCCAGGAACGAAGAGCAACGGCATGAAAGCCACGATGGTCGTCAGCACCGAGAACACGACTGGGATGGCCACCTCTCGCACTCCGGCGATCGCCGCCTGCATCGGAGGCATTCCATCCTCCCGATACTTGTAGACCGCCTCTCCAACGACGATGGCATCATCGACCACGATCCCGAGCGTCAAGATGAACGCAAACAAGGAGATCATGTTGATCGACACGCCGAAGATGGGCAGGAAGAGCATGGTTCCCAGGAACGAGATCGGGATGCCCATGGTGACCCAGAAGGCCAGCCGCAGCTCGAGGAACAAGCCGAGCGTCACGAGCACCAACACCAACCCCATGATTCCATTGCGCGTCAAGAGGTCGACGCGGTCTCGATAGAGCTCTGAGCTGTCGAGCCAGACCGCCAGCTTCACACCCTCGGGCAGCTTGTGCTCCTGCTCCAGGATATAGTTCTTGACCGCATCCGAGACCTCGATCGGGGTCTGGTCGCCGACCCTGTAGACGTCGATTTTGATCGCCCGCACGCCGTCGAAGGACGCCTCTTGGTCGGTCTCTTGGAAGCCGTCCACCACGTTGGCCAGCTCGCGAAGGTTTACGTTTGCGCCCTGCGAGCCGCTGATGATCGAGAGTTCCTCGAACTCCTCGCCGGTGGTTCTTCGTTCCTTCGTTCGCAGTAGAACCTCGCCGCCCGGCGTCTTGATGCTCCCTCCAGGCAGATCGACTGACCCCTGCGCCACCGAGTGGGCGACGCCTTCGAGCGTCAAGTTGAACGCCCGAAGCTGGCCTTGCGAGACCTCGACGCTGACCTCTGGGTTGCGGACCGCCATCAGCTCGACGACCGTGATCTCCTTTTTGGCCAACAGCTCGTCGCGCATCCGCTCGCCCAGCGCCTTGAGCGTCCCTTCGTCGTAGTCGCCGCTGATCACCAAGGAGATGACCTGCCGGCGGTTCGAGGGTTGGGCGATGATCGGTCGCTCTGCGTCCGCGGGAAAAGACGAGATGCGATTGACGGCGTTCTCGATGTCGCTCGTCACGTCGTTGGTGTCGGCATCTGTGAGCAGCTCGACGCTCACGACGCCCATCCCTTCGAGGGACGAGGAGGTGACCTTCTTCACGCCGTCGAGCCCTCGCACCGCCTCCTCGATCACCAGCACCACGCCTTGCTCGACCTCTTCGGGGCTCGCACCGGGGTAAGGCACCGTGATCGTCACCATGTCGATGGTGATCTCGGGGAAGACCTCCTTCTTGACCTGCGGCGCGACGAGCAGCCCGCCGACCATCAAAGCGATGACCGTAAGGTTCGCCGCCACCGAGTTCTTCACCATGTACATGAGCGCGCCGCGCTCCCCTTTCTTTTCGACCTCTGCGCTCATTGCAGCACCTCTGACCCTTCAGGGGGCTGGGAGTCCGCCGGCTCGGATGGGTCGGCGGTGGGCACACCGGACTCCGCTGCGCTTGTCGCAGCCAAGTCCTGGCTCGAGGCCGCCTCTTCTTGCGGCGTCGCAACCCCGTCGAGGGCAGGCGCTGGGCGCTTCGTCGAGGTCGAGACCTCTGGGAGCGCGGTGCTGCCGCTCTCGCCCTTAGGTTTCGGCGGCGGTGTCGACGCCTCCTGAGCCGCAGCAGAGGGCTTGTCACCGGCTAGGCGCAACTTCATGTCAGGAATCGGGCTCCCGATGCGCGAGGTGATGACAGCCTCTCCACCCAGCAGACCCTTGGTGATGAGCAAAGTCTCGTCGCGCCTCCAGCCCGCCTCGACCTTGCGGATCTCTAAGGTTCCATCTTCCCCGTAGAGGTAGACCTTGTCGCCGCCGTGTACGAAGTTCCGCGCGATCTCCACAGCCCGCATCCGCTGCTTCGACCCGATCTCGACGGTCACATAGGAACCGATCAGTAAGGGAAAATCACCCTCCAAGGGGTTCTTGACCTCGACGAGGAGCCGCGCCATGCGGCCGGCTGGGTCGACCTCTGGGAGCAGCCGAATCACCTCTCCCGACCAGCTGGCTTCTCGCTCTCCGACCTCGAGCAGCACCCGTGCGCTCGACCCCTTCGAGCCGCCGAGCCCAGGGACCTCGATCCAGTCGAGCCGATCGATGGGCACCGAGACCGCAACCCAGTAGACATCCGAGCCGACCAGGGTCACTGCGACGCTCTGCGTGCTGACGAGTTGCCCGAGCTCCACGCCTTCGGATTGGATCACCGCGTTGAGGGGAGCACGAACACTGGTCCGAGTCAGGTCGAGCTTGGCCCGACTGACGCGGCTCTTGGCCGCCTCGATGGTCTTGAGCGCTGAGAGGATCTGAGGCTCTCGCGTCGCCAAGTTGCGATTGGAGAGCACCTCAGGACCCAGCAAGTCACTGGCGCTCTGCTCGAAGATCTCCCACTCCTGCTCGGCGACCTCCTTGTGCCCCTGCTCCAACGCCAGCTGCGCCTGAGCCTGCTCCACCGCGGTCTTGCGCTCGATGAGCGCCAATTCGTAGTCCCGACGCTCGAGCCGGAAGAGCTCGTCGCCTTCCTTCACTCGCCCGCCAAGCACCACCGCGTCATTGACCCAAACCACCTCGCCGGGAACCTGAGCGTGAATGTCCACCGTTCGTGAGGCCATGACGGTGCCGTTGCCTCGAACGATGAGCTGGTGGTCGGCGATCTCCGCCGTCTCGGTCTCCACGAGCAGGCCGAGATTGGGGCTCTCCTTGTGTTTGGGGGCCTCCTTGCTCGCGATTAGCTTCTTCGCGACCTGCACACCACCAAAGACGATGGCGACCGCGATCACGGTGTTGGCAAGGATCCGCACGAACCTACGGCTCATCGTCTTTCCTCTCTTCATCAATCGAAGCGCTGAAGGGCGTCCAGGTTCCCCCGACGGCCCGGTACAGTTGAATTCGCGCAGAGACGAGCTGACGCTGCGCATCGAGCAAGCCCAGCTCCATCTGCTGCGTCGTGCGCAGCGCGATGAGCACCTGGTAGTAGGTGCTCACGCCGCGCAGATACTGAGCCTGAGCGGTGCCAAGGATCGCACTGGCCGTCGCCAATTGAAGCTCCAGGTCGGCGATGACCTTGCGTTGCTGCCGCTCTTGCAGCAGGGCGCTCTCCACCTCCTCAATGGCCAGCAACAGGGCCTTCCCATAGAGCAGCACCTTCTCGTCCAACACCGCTCTGACCCGGTCGACCTCTGCCGAGCGCCGCCCGCCATCGAACAATGGCGCGGCAAGCGAGACCGCGAGGTTCCAAAAGAAGTCGTCCAACAGGTCGACGGGGTCCTGAGCCATCAACGAGAGGCTGGCGCTCAAGCGCACCGATGGCAGCCGGTCCGCCATTGCGACCACGATGCGAGCGTCGGCGGCCTGCGCGGAGAGGCGCGCTGAGCGGACGTCCGGACGCTGCTGCAGGAGGTCATCAGGGATACCAGCCTCAAAAGCCTCAGGGATTTCGGGCAACGTCTCGTCGGATTCGATGACGACCCCAGGGGTTCTGCCGATGAGCACCGCCAACTTGTGCTGAGCGAGGGTTTCCGCCGTCTCGACGAAGACCAGCTGCGATTGGAGAGCCTCTAAGAGCTGTCGTTGCTGTAAGACATCGAGCGCGGTGTTCTGTCCCATGCTCAGCCGCAGGAGCGCGAGCTCGAGAAACGTGCCGCTCGTCTTGAGCTGGGCCTCGAGCAACTTCCGCTTCGCCCTTTGGTGCACGATGCTCGCCCACTGCTCGACGATTTGGGCCACCAATAGCGCCGCCGCCGCGTCGAGGTTCTCCCGCGTCGAGAGGATGTCGAGCTCCGCTGCGTCTACGGCGGCTCGCGTCTTGCCCCAAACGTCGATCTCATAGGCCGCGGCGACCCCTAAGACGAAGGAATCCGATTCCAGGGCACCTCTTGGTCCTGGCGTCTTGGAACGACCGACGCTCGCCTGTGCCTCGACGTTGGGCCACGCCGCAGAGGATTGCATCCTTTGAACGGCCTCCAGCTGCTCCAAGCGTTTTCGCGTCACCAACAGGTCGAAGTTTCCGTCGAACGCCTCTTCCACAGTCGCGTTGAGCTCAGCGGAGCCAAACTCCATCCACCAGCGCAAAGGCTCTGCGGTCGCCCGTGACTGACCCGCCGCCGAGAAGCCGTCTGGTGGGGCGACGGGCAGCTCGATATTGCTGCCATATTGCGCGCTGCCGCAGCCCGTCGCGAAGAGCATAGCCAGCCAGATTCCAACTCGTCTCAGGGTGCCAAGCCGCATCACACCCCCTCACAGTTCGCGGGCCCCAGCACATAGCCGATGACTTGGTCGATGAGCACTTCGAGAGCAATAGGCAGGACCACATCGAACCCGACGACCTCCATGAAGGCCTGTGAATGGAGCGTCCCAAAGACGGTGCGTGCCATTGCGACGGAGTTTCCGCTGCGGATTCGTCCAGCCGCCAGCTCCGCTTCAAAAAACGACAGCAACTTCAGTTGGCCACGGATTGGAATCGGCGGCTGACCATCCACCGACATCAGCTCGAACGCACGAACGGGACTCCCAAACATGCACATCACCTTTGGGAGCAACCCACGCAGGAAGTCGTAGAGCATGGTCATGATGACTCTCAGGTTCTCCCGCACGTCACCAACACCCACGAGCTCGTCCACCGCCTTGAACCACGAGGGCTCGCGGTCGATCCCCAGCGCGACGAGGAAGAGGTCGCGCTTGTTCTCGAAGCGTCGAAAGATGGTGCCTTCGCTGATCCCGGCCGCATGGGCGATCTCCGCAGTCGTGCCGCTGTAGCCCTTTTCGAAGAACACGGTTTTGGCTGCTTCGATGATCTGTTCGTCGGAAATGCTTCGTCTTCGAGCCATGCGATCCAGTCCGGTGGTTGCTCGCCTTGATGGCGAGCGCAGGCACATCTGCTCGCTTCGAGCGAGCGCCGGGCCGGTAAGAGCGAGTCCGACCGGCGCGGGGATTTGTAAGTGAGCACTCCCTTATCGTCAAGAGGCATTGCGCGAACAAGCCCTTCCGCCGGGACATGACTGCATACGATGCACTCCCATTCTCCGATCTCCCTGGTGTCTCTTGGCGCCGTGATGGACCCATGGCGAGTTTGGTCACACCGATCGTTGCGCTGTGAAAACGATGTGTTGCGAAGTTTTGTGGGTGTCAATAGGCGTGAATCGGAGAGGAAAACGGTCGTCCCACGAGGGAATTGTTCCCTGATTGCAACACATGGAATTCGTTGCCACGAGAATGTGAAGGCGGCCAAGGCCAGGAAGGTTATCCCGCAGGTCTTCCACGGCTGCTGGAGAGCTGGGCGTTGTGGCTTCGAGGCTCGCCAGGGGCCGGCTCCGCCCCCTGCCTTCAGACATACACCGCTCCCCTCGAGGAACGGAGAGAGAGCGGGAGTCAACAGGCTTCTCGGGGCCTCTAATGTCGTGCACAATGGCTTGAATTTCGGTGAGAAAGCCGTTGTGAGTGGAGGTCGACTGAGCTCGGCGTTCAGCCATGGCACGGATGCTGCAGCTACCAGTGGCGTACGGCGCACCGACCCTTCCTGCGAGGTGGATGATGGCTCTTCAATCGACACTCACCCCTTTCCGTTTCACGCTGGCCCTGGCGGCCGCGCTGAGCATCTTGGTCGGCTGCACCGTCAGCGAGTTCGACGAGTCGATGACACCTCCCGACCAGATCACGAGTCGCGTCAACGCCAACGCCGCGATCGACCCTCAGCAATACCCTGAGTTCAACCCCTTCATCGACACGACGTCCGATAACCTGGCGACCTTCTCGGTCGACGTCGACACGGCGAGCTACACGATCATGCGTCGCGCCTTGAACGAGGGGAAGCTCCCCGATCCTTCGAGGATGCGCATCGAAGAGTTCGTCAACTACTTCAAGTTCGACTACCCGACCCCGACGACCAACGACCCTGAGCCCTTCAGCATCTCTCTCGAAGCAGCCCCCTCCTACTTCGGTGAGAACCTGCACATGCTGCGAGTGGGTGTGCGCGGCGAGACCATCCCAGATGCACAGCGTCCCCACACCAACATCGTGTTCCTCATCGATATCTCCGGCTCCATGGCCTCGTACGACAAGATCGGCTTCGTAAAGTACTCGCTCAAGACCTTGGTCAACGCCCTACGTGAAGACGACACCGTTGGAATCGTGGTCTATGCTGGTGACGAGCGTGTCGTCCTCGAGCCGACCCAGGTCCGCAACCGCACCGCGATCCTCAACGCCGTAGACAGCTTGACGACGGGCGGCAGCACCAACGGCGAAGCCGGAATCCGCAAGGCCTACGAGCTCGCCCAAGGCGCTCGCTGCTCGAACAACCCGGCCCTCTACCAAAGCTGCAACAACGACATCAACCGCGTGGTCCTCTGCACGGACGGCGACTTCAACGTCGGCCTTGATGACAGCGCCTTGGTCAGCGAAGTCGCCTCTTGGGGGGCCAAGGGAATCGCCTTGACCGTCCTCGGCTATGGCTCTGATAACCTCGACGACGCCGTCCTCGAAGACCTCACCAACCGCGGCAATGGCAACTACTACTACATCGACTCCCACAACGAAGCGCGCCGCGTCCTCGAGACCGAGCTCGGCGGAACCATGCAGATCATCGCCAAGGACGTGAAGGTTCAGGTCGAGTTCAACTCCGACGTCATCTCCCGCTACCGCCTCGTCGGCTACGAGAACCGCGTCCTCAACGACGAAGATTTCGCCAACGACAAGATCGACGCTGGCGACATCGGCTCGGGCCACAACGTGACGGCGCTGCTCGAGTTCGAGCTCCGTGAGAACGTCCGCAAGCCCAGCACTGGCATCCTCCAAATCGAAGTCGAGCCAGCGTTCGCAGCCGCCCAGTTCATCGATGTCCGCGTCCGTTACAAAGAGCCCAACGGCACCACGAGCAAAGAGGTCGTCAAGATTGTCCCCTTGAGTTCA
>PFUG01000412.1 GCA_002789955.1 Deltaproteobacteria bacterium CG_4_9_14_3_um_filter_63_12
AACATGCCGGTATTTTTGAAGAATTCCTGAGGATTGGGGGGCGCTCCTTGCAGTCAATAAACATGGAGAGTCATGACGGTTTACACTAGCCGCTCTGAAGAAACGTTGTCCGTCATTCAAGAGATTTGCCGAGGACCTCATTCAAGCCGTTGCGCTCTAATCACCCGCCCGGCCGCCCACACAACCGCGCCACCGCCGCCCGAATGTCCTCCTCCGTGACATGCGCGCCCAAATACGAGTCTTTGCCCACAGACCGCGTCTCCTCCGGCAGTGACTCAGCCAACTTCACGTCGACCTGAAGCGGTTTGGCGCCGCGCGCCAACGTGGCACCGACGAGGCCCTCCGAGCAGGCCACCACCAACGTAAAGGGGCTGGCTGGATCCCCCAAGAGCAGGTGCCAACGCTCTTCCCCTACGGTCGCCATCAGCTTGAACGTCCCTTCGCTTCCAGAATCCACGAAAGCCTCCTCGTCACAGCCCCTCGCGATCGAGTTCTTCCCGAAGCTTGTGCAAGCGAAGACTCGGGCGTTCAGGGCGAGCGCGCCTTGGGCGTCGAGCACTCGCCCGTCGATTTGCGGGCGGTGGTCGGGGCGTTCGGGGACGCAGCCTGGCGACAGGAGGCTTGCGGCGAGGACTGCGAACAAGAGAAGGGGAGGCTTCATGCTGGCTCCATGTCATCGGCGGGAGCAGAAGTGGACCCAAGTGGCCCCATTGACCTATTGAACCCCAACCCTCAACCCGTCATCATCCAGGGGCTCTCGTTTCACACGGAGAATTCCAATGAATCGTCTCATATTGCTGCTGCTCGCGTCGATGCTCGTGCTCTGCACGGGCTGCGACGGCTCCTCGACCGAGGAACCCAAAGAAGCGGACACCGCCGCCGATGTCGGCGCCGATGCAGACAGCAGCGAGCTCGCCGACGCGCCACCAGACCTTGCGGTCGACTCCACCGACGTGAGCGTGCCGGACACGAGCCCAGATGGCACCGCCGATGCCGCTGACACGAGCCCCAACTGCGAAATCCCAGGACTGCGCCCGAACACTGGACCCAGCACGGGAGGCACCTTGGTCGACCTCGTCGGATACTCGATTTACATCGGGGCCTTGAGCGATTGGGTCATCTTCGGGGATGAAGTGTTGGCGCCGCTCTACCAAACAGACGGGTCGATTTGTGGCCTGCCCTTCGTCACCCCACCGCGCGCGCCTGGAGCCTACCCTGTGTGGGCCTACTACGGTGACCCCTCACAGCGCGACAGCATCATGCAGACCGAGCCGCTGGGGACGTTCACCGTGGTGGCCAGTGACGAGCCCATCGGACACGGCCAATGCAGCGCGGACCTCGGTTGCGCCGCCGGCCTCGAGACCTGCGACCTCGGACTTGGACGGTGTGTGACCGATGTCTGTCTGAGCGCACACTGCAGCGACACCTGGCAACCCGGCGCCTGCGACTCGATCCTGGGCTGTGTGGACGGCTGCCTGGCCGACACCGACTGCAAGCTGCTCTACAGCTCGTGCGGTTGCCAGGCCGCGCCGCTGAGCGACCCGCGGACCGAGCTGACGGGCTGCGCGCTGGGCGCCTGTGTGGACTGTTTCGCGAACCAGTGCAGTGAGCTGGGAATCACGGCGAAGTGCGTGCTCGGGGTCTGTCAGGAGGCGCTGCCTTGAAGAAGGTCAAGACGCCAGTGACGGCGGCGATTCGAGCGTTGCGCGCGGCCAAAGCCGAGTTCGAGGAGCACCTCTACGACTACGTCGAGAAGGGCGGCACCCGCGCCTCCTCGGCGGCGCTCGGGGTGGACGAGCATGCCGTGCTCAAGACGCTGGTCTTCGAGGACGAAACAGGGACCCCGCTCGTCGTGTTGATGCACGGCGACTTCGAGGTGTCGACAGGGGCCTTGGCCAAGCACCTCGGCTGTAAACGAATCACGCCGTGCGAGCCGAAGGTCGCCGAAAGACACTCCGGATACCAGGTCGGTGGGACGTCCCCGTTTGGGCTGAGCAGGCCGATGCGGCTCTATGCCGAGTCGACCATTCAGCAACTGCCGCGCCTCTGGCTCAACGGAGGCAAACGGGGATTCTTGGTCAGCATGACGCCAGCTGAGCTTGCGCGCACGTTACCGCTGGCGTGGGTGCAAGTCGCACGGCCGGACTAGTTGCGGCCCACGGCCGAAACGAGATACGAACATCCCCAAGTTCGAAGCGCCGCCAAGGGTTGGTTCTTCGAGTAGGGGTACGGCGCGCTGCGCCCTCCGCCAAGGGTTGGTTCTTCGAGTAGGGGTACGGCGTGCTGCGCCCTCCGCCAGGGGTTGGTTGGGGCGCAAGCCGCGCTCCAGTTCGTGTGGAGCAGGGAGCTTCTATGGGACATCTGAGGGCGCTGACCTATCTCTCGCGCGCGACGGCCAGAGTGGTGATGAGCCGCCTCATCTCTGGCCCACGTCGGCCGACGTGGTCGCAGCGCTACGAGATCGTGGCCGAGATCGTCCGGATGCAATTTGCCGAAGCCTCCAACGCCTCGCTCGAGCAGCTCCGCGCCAACATCGACTCCTTCGGAGCCCTGGAGAACCGAAAGAAGCGCGCGCAATTTCGGGCCGACACCATCGCGGACCTCCCCGTTGAGTGGGTCTCGCCCAAGTCCCCCAACACCGAGTTCGCCAACGCCCTCATCGTTCTAATCCACGGCGGAGGCTACATGATGGGCTCACCGAAGTCGCACCGCACGCTGATGGCCGGACTCAGCATGGCCACCGGCATGGAGGTCGTCGGCATCGACTACCGACTGGCCCCTGAGCACCCCTGTCCCGCCGCCATCGACGACGTCGAGGCCGTCTACGCCGAGCTCGTCGAGGCCCGCGGCGCCGACAAGCTCATCCTCGTCGGGGACTCCGCAGGCGGCGGCCTCTGCGTCTCGGCCATGCTGCGCTTCAAAGAGAGCGGCCTCGCCCAACCCGCAGGCGCCGCGCTCCTCTCGCCCTGGGTCGACCTGCGACCGCGCCCCAACACCTTCGGCAACGCAGACACCGACTACCTCCAACCCGAACACCTCGAGGCCGCCGCCGTGGGCTATGCCGGCGAGCTCTCCCGAGAGGATCCCAGAGTCTCCCCCGTGCTCGGCGACCTCAAAGGCTTGCCGCCTCTGCTCATCTTCGCCGGCGGACAGGAGCTCATCCTCGGCGACAGCCGCAGGCTCCAGAAGCGCGCCAAAGAGCGAGGTGTGAACACCACTCTCGTGGTCGAGGAGGACGAGATCCACGTCTTCCCCATGTTCTTCGACCACACTCCACGCGGCGCCCACGCCCTGGAACAGATCGGGCGCTTCATCGAAGACCGCCTACGGCCGTGAAGCAGGCCATCGCGGCCCTCCGCTTCGCACGAACGTGGCGCGCGGCGGCCATCTACGGCAGCTTCCTGGTGACCGCGGCGCTCACTCTGACGGCCTTCTTTCACGTCACCTCGGGCTTCGGCACCCATATGGGAAGCCGAGCACCGGCCCTCATGCAGCAGTTCGCACAGGCGTTCGCCGACGGTGAGCTCTACCCCCGTTGGATGCCTGCGATGAACGGTGGCTATGGCTACCCGACCTTCGTTTACTACCAGCCCGCCTTGTTCTTTGCGGCGCTCCCACTGTCCGGCGTCCTCGGCGCCGAGGCCGCGCTGCTCTGGACCATGGTCCTCATCGCTGGCGTAGGCGCCGCCGGCATGTTCGCTCTCGTCCGCAGGCTGACCGGCGAGCCCGTCACCGCCTGGTTCTGCGCCATGCTCTTCCTGCTCACGCCCTACCTCTACGTCGACTGGTTCGTGCGCGGAGCCCTGGCCGAGCTCATGGCCATGCTGCTCGTTCCCTGGCCTTTGTTCTTGTTGGTCGTCCTGCGGGACTGTGTCGCGCAACAGCGTGCGGTGCGGTGGGCCGTGCTCGGGCTCGGCGTCTCAGTCGCCGCCCTCGTCACGGCCCACCCCATCATCGCCATGTTCTTTTTGCCACTCTTGGGCATCTTGGCGCTCGTGATGCTGTTCGAGGCCCGTCTGGGGCGCCGTCGCTTCCTGTTCGCCCTCGTCGGAGCCGCGCTCTTGGGGCTCTTGCTCAGCTCGCCCTTCTGGCTGACGACCCTGACGATGCGGCCCTACGTCAACCTCGACAAAGCCTTTGACGGCTACTATGCGGCCGAGGGACACACCGTCTACGCCGCCCAATTCTTGGACCCGACCTGGGGTTTCGGCGGGTCCACGGTCGACAACCCCTCCGACGACATGTCCTTTCAGTTGGGGCTGCCCCACCTCCTCCTGGCGCTCGTGGGGCTGTTCTTGGGCCGCCGCAGCCACTTCCTGGTCGTCTGTGCCGCCTTCTACGGCGGGCTCGTAATCCTCATGACGCCCCTCGCCGATCCGTTGTGGGCACTCAAACCCTTCAAGTACGCCCAGTTCCCGTGGCGTCTGTTGGCCCTGACCGCCACCTTCCAGGTCCTGCTGGCCAGCGGCCTGAGCGCGCTCTGGGCTGCCTCGCCGCGGCGCAAGCTCGCGCTGATGGCGGTCGTCCTCGCCCTCGTGACGGCCTTTCATCACCACCAGTTCGAAGCGCAATCCTTCGACAATGACTTCGACGAGACCAAGGAGAATTTCGACTCGACCCTCTCCTCGTCGTTCAAGACCATGGCGGACACCAACGAGTTCACGCCTCGCACGGCCAGCGAGCGACCGACACACCCTCGCGGAAACCAGCCCATTGTCGAGGCGAGCGCTGGCGGCACGGTGACGTTCTTGGAGGGGAGCACGGACCGCCACATCGTGGCACAGGTCGTGACCAGCGCGCCCAACCGCGTCCAAATCCGCCAACTCTATCTGCCGGGTTGGCGCGTCTCTCTCGATGGAGAAACCGTTCCCACCCAGGTCCTCGAGGCCGGCTTGGACGCCTTTGGGCTGATGTGGCTCGACGTGGGCCCTGGGACGCATCGGCTCGAGGCGGGCTACGACGGCCCGCCCGGCTGGAGGTGGCGCAACCTGGTGATTTTCCTAGGTCTCTTGGTCTTCGGCGGCACCTTCTTCTGGGAACGTCGAGCGCGGTCCAAAACCACATCGGCCGCAGAGTCGACCGCAGAGCAAAACTAGACCACCATTGGCCCATGGCTCCTTGGATCTTCCTCATGGAGGTGGCCGGGCTCAGCTCGGCGGTTTGCCTCATCCACAGCGCGCGGTCCCGACTCGGGCTCGTGCCAGTCTACCTTTTGGTCGGCCTCTTCGAGGCCTTCCTGTTCGTGGTTGGCAAACCGAAGCTCCCGATCAACGCCGAGCTCTTCTTCATCGAGCCGCGCGGCATCTACCTCATCTTCTTGGCCACCATCATGGTGGCGGGTGTCCTCATCTACGTGCTCGAGGGCACCTCGGAGGCCCGCCGCTTCTTGGCCGGACTGGCCATCCTCTACCTCGCACACGGCGCCATCGACATCTTCATCGAATACCATGCCTCACACCCACCTCCTGGCGAGCTGAACCAGGGCGGCATCGACCTGGTCTGGTACTCGACCCACGCGCGCATCGCCTCGATGGGCGCCATCCTGGCCGACTTCGTCGTCATCATCGTCATCTACCAGGCGCTGCACAACCGCTTCCCCAAAGTTCCGCTGGCCTTCCCGCTCTACTTGGCGCTCATCGCCGCCATGATCACGGACGCCGCGGTCTTCAAGCTCATCCGACACGGCGACCTGGCTTGGAGCGTCTTCAACATCGGCGCCAAGGCTCAGGCCGGCGCGGCGGCCGGCATCCCGGCGGCGCTCTACTTCGCCTGGCAGCTGCGCCGTACCCCGGACGCCGCCCAGAAGGGCATCCTCAACCGCAACGCCCTCGAGCTGGTCGACATGCGGCGCAAGCTGGTCGTCATGCGCGAGAAGCTCGCCGAAAAGCAGGCCGAGTACATCTACATCAAAGAGAACTTTAGCCAGTACGTCTCCGCCGAGGTGGTCGACGCCATCCTCCTCGATCCCAGCAAGCTCAAGCTCGGCGGCGAGCTGCGAGAGGTGACCATCCTGTTCGCAGACATCCGTGGCTATTCGACCCTAAGCGAGTCCATGGAGCCCACCGAGGTCGTGCGCATCCTCAACCAGTACTTTGGCCTGGTGGGCGCCGTGATCCTGGCCAACAAGGGCATGATCAACGAGTTCGAGGGCGACGCGGTGCTCGCCGTCTTCGGGGCCCCTTTGGACCTGCCCAACCACGCCGACGCTGCGCTGAAGAGCGCGGTCGAGATGTTGCAGCGCGTCGAGCAGCTCAACGAGGTCTGGCGACAGGACGGGACCTTGGAGCGCTGGCGTGAGGTCGGCATCGGCGGACTGGCGATTCGCATCGGCATCCACAGCGGCCCCGTGGTCGCCGGCAACATCGGCAGCGAAGAGCGCAAGAAGTACGCGGTCATCGGCGACACCGTGAACATCACGTCGCGCGTCGAGGGGCTCAACAAGGAGCTCGAGACCAGCCTGCTCGTCACCCAGGCGACCCGCGAGCGGGTCGCAGGGAACGGTCTCGGTGGGCATCTCCGGGACTGTGGGGAGCACGCGGTGAAGGGGCGCAGCGAGCGGGTCAGGGTGTATGCGTGGCAGGCGGCGACGGTCGACGCAAGCTCTGTCTGATCCGCGCGCTTCGCGCGCTCCAGGCGGGGACTGCGGCTGGTGTGCTCCTCGCGGCGCGGCGCCGCTTCGTCACCACGCCATCCTCCGCCCGCCCGGGGCTCCAGCCAATGAGCGTTCGGCCTGCGGTTCTTGTTGCCCAGCTGCAGGTGCTTCGTGGCTTTGCACCTGCTGTTCGGCAAGGTCTTGGGCGTGGCCTCACCCCCATTGGCTTCCGCCCCGGCGACGCCGGCTCGGGCGGCCTGCGGTGCGCAGGGCTTCTGGCGACGCCGGTTCGGGCGGTCGGTGAGGCGCAAGGCTTCTGGCGACGTGGGTTCGGGCGGCCTGCGGTGCGCAAGGCTTCTGGCGACGCGGGTTCGGGCGGCCTGCGGTGCGCAAGGCTTCTGGCGACGTGGGTTCGGGCGGTCGGTGAGGCGTATTTCTCGTTCGACGCAAGCTCTGTCTGATCCGCGCGGCTTCGCCGCGCTCTAGGCGGGGACTGCGGCTGGCGTGCTCCTTCGCGGCGCGGCGCCGCTTCGTCACCACGCCATCCTCCGCCCCGCCCGGGGCTCCAGCCAATGAGCGTTCGGCCGGCGGTTCTTGTTGCCCAGCTGCAGGTGCTTCGTGGCTTTGCACCTGCTGTTCGGCAAGGTCTTGGGCTTGGCCTCACCCCCATTGGCTTACGCCCCGGCGACGCCGGTTCGGGCGGCCTGCGGTGCGCAAGGCTTCTGGCGACGTGGGTTCGGGAGACCAGTGAGGCAGAGGGGCTTCAAGCGACACAGCCAGGTCTCGAGACCTTCACTGCCTAGGAATGACGCTCACAGTGAATCGGCCGCACTCGGAACCTAGGCGTCGGCCCCTCGGGGGCCGAACATTCCCCAGCCCAAGGTGAATCCTTGGGCGCCCAAGGTGAAACCTTGGGCGACAAACGGCCGGCCGCACGAGCTCCCCGCGCGTTTGATGCAAGCTCTGTCGGAGTCACAGCCGTGAACGCCCGATGACAGCGACAGGCCGCCCCAACCGGTGTAGCGGACCTGCGCCCGCCGGGTTGGACTGCCTCTCTCGACCGCACGAGCTCCCCCGCGCGTTTGACGAAAGCTCTGTCTGATTCGCGCGGCTTCTACTCCCGTAGGTCCGGGAGGCTCGTCACCGACAACGAGACGTACACTCCCGCTCCCTGTCCCAGAGTCACGCAGTAGGAGTTGTCTGGAGTCGGCGCCACCGAGACCTGCGCATACATAGGCTCGATCGACACTTGACCATAGGGGAAGTCACACTCTCCGACGTCGATGATGGCAACACAGTCTCCAACCTCAATGGGTTCGGGCATCTTGACGACCACAAAACCACTGCCGAGCAGCGCCAACGTGCCATTCTCCATGTCGCAGACCGGCTGCTCGGGACTTCGGTAGTTCGGCACCGAATCAGGCGGGCCGAGAACATCCGCCACCTCGTTGCCTTCAAGCGCTGGGATCGACGAATCGACGACGCTTTCCGCGAAGAGCACCCTGCCGTCCTGCTTTTCCAGCAGCACCGCGTCGAGGCGCACTCCGAGCTTGGACCAATAGGACCCATTCGAGACGTCGTCGATGCGCACGAACAGGTAGGGCGCCGGCTCGGAGACCTCGAGCGTCTCCTCGGCGACGTCTGCCGTCCCTAGGACGTCGTGACTCACCGCAGGTTCACTGCAAGCCCCCAAAAACAGGAGCGGGAACAACATCCCAATCACCGACAGCTTCATCGAAACACCTCGCGGTTGGAGACCTGAACGCCTGCAGTGTAGCGAGCGCGTCGCTCAGACACAATATGCCCCAATGTGGGTCGGCTGCGTTCACCGCAGCGTTCGTGCGGCTTACGCCATCGTCGCTGCCGGCTCAACCCATCGTCGGGCGGCTCGGCGGCACGCCGTCCACCCTCGACTCTGACCGTCGCTCCGCCGCCCCTTTGTTCTTGATCTCGTACATTCGGGCGTCGGCGATGTGCACCAGCTCCTCGATATCCAAAGGAACCTCGTCGAAGGCTGCCATGCCGATGCTGAACGATACTGGCCAATCTCCGCGCTTGGCTCCTTCGGTCAGCGCGGCGCCGATGCGGGCGACCAAACGTTCGGCCGCTGCGGCGTTGGCGTCAGCCATGAGCACGACGAACTCGTCGCCACCCAGACGAGCGCACAAGTCGTGGGTGCGCGTGACCTCACGAAGGCTGCGGGCCACCTCCTTGAGCAGCTCGTCTCCGGCCGCGTGGCCTCGGACGTCGTTCACGCCCTTGAAACCATCCACGTCGATGTACGCCAACGCGACGGGCTTTCCTTGTCTGCGCGCGGCTTTCAGATGGGCTTCGGCCGCCTCGAAGAACGCCCGGCGGTTGGGAAGGGTCGTCAATGCGTCGAAGGCCGCTCTGTGCCGCTCGCGCTCCAAGACCTCTCTCAGGTTCGCCAGCAAGAGCGCAGCTCCGGCGAAGATCACCAGCCGCGAGCCCCCGTTCCACAGGCGATAGAAGAGGTCGTAGTCGCGCTCCGCGACCAGGGCGAAATAGCTGACTGGGGTGGCCACCAAGGCGGCCAAGAGCCCAGCGCCGCGCCCAACCCGCCAAGACAAGACGCTGATCGGGATCAGGTAGAAGATTGACAACGACAGTTTCGGGGTGTGGTGGTCCAGCAACCCGATCGCTCCGAGCAGGAGCATCCCGACGGCGCACCAGAGGAAGACCTGCAACCTCCCTGTGACTCGACCGCTGACCATCACTCACCTCGAACCCGCACCAGGAAAGAAGCTCTGTTGCACTGCACGATGTTGTGGAGTCGCAAGTTCACGTGCCTGGGAACCGTGACTCCAGATCCTCCGCCACAACCTTGGCCAACGCAAGAGATGCAAGCCAGCGAGGAACATTGACATTGACATCTACTACCGTCGTTCGTAGATAGCCTTGCGCCAAGTGGGAGCCAGAGGCTGGAGCACACTGTGAAAGGCATCCGAATTCGCCCCGAACAAGACGGCATGAAATCCTCCCTCTTTGACCTCGAGGCCGAGATCATGGAGGTGATCTGGTCTGCCGGCTGGAACGAGTTCTCGGTCTCCGATGTGCGTGAGGGCCTCGAAAAGCACCGTGAGATCGCCTACACGACCGTGATGACGACGGTCTCGCGACTGCACGCCAAGGAACTCCTCGGCCGCCGCAAAGAGGGCCGACGCTTTGTCTACCGCGCCACCATGAGCCGTGCTGAGTTCATCGAGGCCATGACCCGAGACGTTCTCAACAGCTTGCCTCCCATGGGACAACAGACGGCGGTCGCGCTGTTGGTCGAACGGGTCGCCGATGCCGATGACGCCGAGCTCGACCGCCTCGAGGCCCTCATCAGGGCACGCCGAAAACGGATTGAAGTCCCATGAGCGAATTGGTCTTTCCACTTGCGGCGGTCGGCGTGACCCTGTTCGTCCTCGTGCCAGCCCTGATTTGGGTCAGTCGGCTCGCCTTGGCGTGGAGACGACAACGAGTCACGAGCTGGGTCGACTTCGGGACCGAGACGACTTTTGCCTGGCTGCTCTTCCCAACGTTGCTGCCTCTCGTCTGGCTGACCTCGTCGGCCTTGCATCAAACGGAACCGGAACAATTCACGGAAGCGTGCCGGATCGTGCACGTCGAGGCCACGACCTGCCACGATGCGCTCGTGCTGCTCGGTTTCCTGCTCGTGGGGCTGCTCGGCGTGGTCCTGGTTCGAGCCTGGCGAGAGAGACCGCGGCGCTGCGAGAGAGTGGAAGAGACGCACCCCACTGCGCGCCGTGTCGCCGCCATAGTAAGACAGGATCCACGCCTGCAGGGGCTTTCGGTTCAAGTGGCGAGAAACGCGCTGGCGCCTGTCTACACAGTCGGCTGGTTCTCGTCACAGGTCATTCTCGGAGCCTGCATCGCTCGGGACGCAGACGACGAGATGATACGGGCGACGCTCCTCCATGAGTTCGCTCACATCACCTCGAAGGACACATTTCGCAGCTTCCTCGTAAGGGTCAGCCTCGTCATCAATCCAGCGGGCCGCTTGCTTGCGCCGGACTTCGAACGTTGAGTCCCCCGTAAAAACCTCAAGGCCTGCCCGCCTTCGTTACAAATTCCATCATTATGTAGTCATAGGATCGACATCAATGAAATGATATGAAATCCTGTTGCGGTCGTGTTTTCAACATTCTCTGACTTTATTTTGAGAATCGTCAGCATTCAAAAAGTGGCATCATTCTCGATCGATGTTTTGGAGTCGAAAAAAGTGGGGTTTTGGGGTT
>PFUG01000252.1 GCA_002789955.1 Deltaproteobacteria bacterium CG_4_9_14_3_um_filter_63_12
CACATGTGAAGCGTTACACTAGAGACTTTGTACTGCGCTGGTTGGTCATGGAGGTGACATGTCTCGCTCGCTGCACCTGCTCCTCGCCCTCGTGTTCGTCTGTGGAACGCTCTTGCTCCCGAGCTGCGATGATGGAGAGAACAAGAACCCACCCTCCGAGCCAACCGACACCGCCGCCGACCTCACCGAGGATGGGAAGGACACCGAGGTTGCGGACACTGAAGTGGAGGAAGACAGCGACGAGGAGCTCCAGACCCGACCGGTCTGCGGCCTGCTCTCAGAGCGCGCCATGTTGCCGAGTCCTGCGTGGGAGGAGAATGGCCCACTGCTCACGCCTCCAGCCGGAGACCGCGCCGTCGCCATGTTGGCGGGACCCCGCCCGGAGTGGGCCGCGCAGCTCGATCAGCTGGATGGGTGGCCGCGACGGCCGCAGCTCATCATCGCCCTGGATGGTCAAGCAGACGCCGTCGACCTGACCACGCTCGCCCTCTACGGAGACGTCGGCGGGACCTGGACGCTCTTTGACGAGGTTCGTTTCGAGGGCAAGCTCGTCGGTGGGGACTCGCTGGTCATACATCCCGTCGATCCCCTTCCTTACCAAGTCTCCAACGTGATCCTCGCCTTCACGGCGGACACGCTGTCTGGCGCCGCGCCGCTCCCGGCCTGCTCCGCTCCCGACGCCCCACACCCCGCCTATGCCGAAGCGCTCGCCGCGCTTCCCGCTGGCGCGGCCGCCACGTTTGCCCTGCCGTTCCGCTTGGCCGACACCCCAAACCAACTCGCTCGCCTCGCTCAGACTTTGAGCACGACCCCTGCGCTTGCGGTCGATTCGGCCGAACTCACCACCTTGAGCACTTGGGGCGAGTACGCTCCGACGGCCGCCGTGGCGGCGCACCTCGCCCCAGAGGCCGCGCACCTGATCCTCAGCACGCCGGCCTACCAGAACGCAGACGGGACCTTTGCTCTCGACGCGTCCGGGGTCCCCGTCGCGCAGTCGACGACGCATCCAGGTGTCGTGGTTCTTTTGCCCGCCGCAGGGACCGCCCCCTATCCCTTCGTCCTCTACCAACACGGCGGCAGCCAGAACAAGATGAACGTCACCGCCCTCGCCGGACCGCTGGCCGAGCAAGGCTTCGCCTTGGTCGCCGTAGATCTCCCATCACACGGGGACCGCGCAGGTCCTGGAGGCGGGGATGATCTCGACATTCTCGTGTTCGACGATCCGCTGATGAGCAGAGATAACCTGCGCCAGGCCTCCGCCGACCACCTCGCTATCCTGACCGGCATCGAGGCCCTCAACGTCGCGCTCCAGTCGGCGATGGGCGTGGCCAACATCCTCGATCAGGATCGTACGTTCTACATGGGGCTCTCCTTGGGCGCGATCACCGGCTCGTTCACCTCGAGCATGGGCTTGGTCGATGGCGCCGCCCTCTTCGTGGGCGGCGGTGGCTTCGACGACATCCTCTCTGGAGGGTTCTTCTCCTTCATGCTCTCGGACATCTTGAGCGGCACCGGCCTCGCCGTGGCGGCGCGCTTTGCGATGGTGGAAATGCTCCTGGAGGGCGCCGATCCCCTGGGGTACCCGGCGTTGCAGGAGCGAAACGTCGCCCCAGGTCCCATGCTCTTCTTCCAGGCCAAGGAGGACCCGATCATCGCAGCGGTTTCGAACGATCAGTGGGCGAGGGCGTTCGGCGCGGCGTTGGCACGGCCGTTCGATCACGCCGTCGTCGGGATGAGCGACCTGGCCCTTCCCACTTCGAACAACTTCGCCTGGACAGCGGGAGGCATTCCCACGACTCGAGTGCTCGTCCAGGCCCCCATGGCCGAGGTCGGGGTCGTCGACCGGCACGCTGGATTGATTGTCCAAGACTACAGCCAAACCATCGTCGCAAACTGTTTTGCGGGGATCTTGTCCAACGGCGAATGCGAAGTGATCGACACCGACTTTGTCGACCACTGAGGCCTGTCATGAACCCACCCATGTTCCTCTCTCGCCTTCGCCTCACCGCTCGAGGTCTGGCCCTCACGCTCGGGTTCTTGTTTGTCCTTGGCCTCGCCGACAGCAGGGCTCTTGCGCAGAATGGCTGGGGGCAGGACCCCAACAAAGACGAGGTCGATCGCTGGACGGATGCGGCTGGGCCCGATCGAGAGGCCATCCTCGACGCCATGGGCCGCGGCAAAAACGCCGCCCTCGAAGGCCGCTCGAAAGCCGCCCTGCGGGCCTTCGAGGAGGTGCTCGTGCTCGCTCCGGACCATGAGCTCGCCCTTGCCCTTGCCGCCGAGCTCGCGCTCAAGGTCGACGAGCTCGACCTCGCGCTCACCTACTTCACCCAGCTGCGAGCCCAGGTCGCTGATGCGGACCGGACCTATTTGGTCTGCTTTCAACTGGCCACAGCCTACGCCAAGCTCGAGCGCTGGGACGACGGAATAACAGAGTACGATCGTTGCCACGACGCCGACCCGTCACAGGACTGGCTCTATGACGCCAACAAGGCCGAGCTCTACATGGCCGCAGGGAAACTCGATGAGGCGGTCGCTTTCTATCGCGCTTCGTTGTCCAATGCCCCGGGCAACCCCTACGCGGCCTTCGGGCTGGCTGTTGCGCTCGATCGGCGAGGAGACCTCGAAGAGGCCAAGAGCTCGATGCTCCAAGCGCTGTCTCTGGAGCCCACCGCATCCTTCATGTTCGACCCTTCGACGTTCTTCACTCCCAACGGCGAGAAGCACTACCACCTCGGCCAAATTTATGAGGCTGTGGGCCGGTTTCGTGCGGCCGAAGAGCAGTTTCAGCTCTACGTCGATAAGGCGACCCGAGGGCGCTACCAATCCGAGGCTGAGCAGCACCTCTCGGCGCTCTCTGGCAAGCCGAGCGCCCACGTCGAAACCTATCCAGCACCGAGCCGCGACGTCACAGCGGCCGCCGTTGACACAAAGCTGAAGTGGCTGGCTGTCGGCACCGCGGACGGCCGAGTCTCCGCGGTGCAGTTGAGCACCAACAAGGTCATCGACTACGCCACGAAAGGCGCTCGGATTGTGGACTTGGCGTTCGACGTGCATGGCGCTTTGCACGTCCTGAACGATGACGGCGAGTTGCTGACGCTCGAGCCAAAGAAGAGTGGGTTCAAGGTGAAGGACACTGTGCAGATCGAAGGGCAACCCCTCGATCTCAGTGTGGCCGCGACCAGTGCCCTCACCTACTCGGACGGAAGATTCAGGGCATGGAACACCCAAGAAGGGAGTGAGCAGTCCTTTCCCGCAGAGTTCGACGGTAAGCTCGCCGGGGTGGCGGCGGTCTCGGCCAAGCACGACGAGCTGATCCTGTTCAATGGGCTCGAGGGGGTGATCTACAGCCAGGAGGCGACCCCGAGCGCAACGTTTTGGCCCCCCTCGCACGCCATCGACTTGGAGGTCCTGCCTAGCGGCGAGATCGCCGTCGGAACCATGGAGGGCATCCTGCTCTACGGCACAGACGGGGCGCTGCAGCAGGTCCTTTTGCCTGTGAGCGATGCGCAGGTTCGCTCGATTGCGTCCGACCCGAGCGGTCGCTATTTGGTCGCAGTCCACGAGTACGCCATCGAGCTCTGGGACCTGAAGGCGCTGAACTGAGTGTGACGAAAACGACGAGGCCATGGTCGGTTGACCATGGCCTCGTCGTTCTTCGAAAGCGCTGAGACCTAGGTCTCTACTCGCTCCTTCAAGGTCTTCCCTACGCGGAAGAAGACGTAGTTCCGCTCTGGAATCGTGATCTTCTTGCCGTTAGAGGGATTCGTACCGGTACGCGCCGCTCTCTTGCGAGAACCGAACGTGCCGAAACCGGGGACCGTTACCTTGCCGCCGCCATCGAGCTCGACGGCAATGATGCCGTTGCCGGGAGTGGCGTCAAAGAGCGCCGTGATTACTTCATTCGCCTTGGCAACGCTTAGCCCCGTCTTCTTCGCGAGCTTGGCAGCCATTTCCTTCTTGGTCATCGACAGCCTCCAGAAGCTTAATGTGTCGTTGAAATTCGTGCGCGCCGGCTCATACCGAAACGCATCACGATAGAACCCAATGTGATTGTGCGACCCTGCCTTCGATCTTCATCGAAGGCCCCAACACCGAAATGGTGAGTGGCGCGTATTAGTACAGCCAAAAGTCCCGGACATCAACAGGGCAGGGACTGGTCTTTCGTCGTCAATACCTGTGTTCGGCGATTCTTTTTGCGGAAAAAAACGTTCACTCCGCGAGTCCCACTGGTTCCGCATAAGCCGTTAACATTACAACGGATTCCATGTGCGCCGTGTGCGGGAACATGTCGACCGGTTGAACGCAATCCCCTCGATAGCCTTCATCTCTGAAACGCACGAGGTCACGAACGAGCGATTTCGGGTTGCAGGAAACGTAGAGAATCGAGGGAGGTGAGAGCGCCAGAAGCGCGCGAAACGCCTCTTCCGAGAGTCCCGACCGAGGGGGATCCACCACGACCAGGTCGACGCTCGTTCTTTCACCCGGTTGCGCCACGAGAGTCTTCCCCACGTCGCCCGCGATAAAGTCGACGTTGTCGAGGTGGTTGAGCAACGCGTTGGCTTTGGCGTTCTCGACGGCCTCGTCCAGCAGCTCGTACCCAACGACGCTCTCGACGAACGGAGCGATGCACAGCGCGATGGTCCCAGTGCCGCAGTAGAGGTCGATGACCTTGGCGTTGCTGCCCACGCGCTCCCGAATCCGTCGAACGAGCGTGTTGTAGAGGGTCTCTGCTTGCGCCGTGTGGGTTTGGAAGAAGGCCCGAGGATGAATTTCGAAATCCAGCGGATTGGGGGCTCCCTGGACATTGAGTTGCTCGAACAACGTCTCAGTGCCCCACAACACGTGGGTCTCGAAGGTCGTCGGGTGTCCCTTTCGGGCGATTTGGCGGGTCCAGATGATCGAGGTCACCTCGATGCCCGAGCGCTTGGCGAAATCGACGATGGCCTCTCTCAAACTCTCCATGACGGTCGTGGCGAGCTTCGGTTCCTCAGACATCGAGGTGAATTCGTCGGAGGTGGTGTTGAAGATCAGCATGCGCTGATGGGTGTTGCGACCTTCTCTGATGGTGAGGGAACGCAAGAACCCTTTGTTCTGCGATGGCAGATAGGCAGCGATCCCGCGCTCCTCAGCGAGCTCCCGGCAGAAGACGACCAGCAGGTTGGAGGCTTCGGACTGGAGGTGGCAAAACCGCAGCGCCAAGACGTCGTGTTTGAATCCGTATGGGTGAAGTCCTAGGCCATATCGGCCTTCCGGTGTGTGCCCGAAGCTAAACTCCATCTTGTTGCGATAGAACCATGGCTCTGGCGCGGCGAGCGCAGGGAGTACTTCGAGTCCCAGCTTGCGGGAGTCGAGCATGGCTTGAACGTGCTTGCGCTTCTCGCTGACCTGAGCCTCGTAGCTCATCATCAGCAATGAGCAGCCTCCACACCCTTGTCCCTCTTTCCAGCGGTCCCCGAAGTGTTCGCAACGGGGTGCCACTCGGGCCGTGCTTTTCACGAGCCACTCGACCACATCGGCTTCAATGGTGTTCTTCCGGGTGGAGCGCACCGCGACCGCGACCCGGTCCCCTGGCACCGTGTGTCGAGCTTTCACATTGAAGCGCCGCAGGTCCTTTTGTGGGCCCAACGTCGCGGGGAGCGGTCCGATCCCCATGCCTTGCGGATCAATGGCATTGATGTCGACCACCAACCTCATCCCCCGCGCCGGTTTACGGTCGAAATGCAGGATCTCGTTCATGGGTCCAGATGGGCTCCGATCGCGCGGTGGCACACAGGCTTCGAGACCGCTCGGTGGCGAGTTGCGCGCGAAATCCGATCGTCAATATTCCGAGTCCATTGTGGACTCGATGACCGAGGCGACTGAATGCATGGGCATGGGTCGTCGACGCGGGGCCTCATGGCATCGCAGAGTGTCACGACCGGGCTCCCGTGGCGGACGCGCAAGAATCACGCCTTTGATTTGAGGACGATGATTCCCGCCACGATCACGAGGAGGAGCACGGCGAGCAGAGCGATGAGCACGACCAGAAGCTTCCTGCGAGGATCGGACGAGCCAGTTTCTGCGGAGGCGATTGCCGTGGTCGGATTCTGGCCGACCGAATTTGCCACTGCTAACCCACTTGCGTTGGAGCTGTTGAACACCGCTGTGCGGGCCTGCTCCATGATGTCGGGCGGGAGCATGAAGCTGGTCGTCACCTCCATTCCCGGCATCTTGAGCTGCGGCGCGGCCTCACCGTCCCGCACCAGGGCCTGTTCTCTGCCGACGAGCGCCTCGAAGAACGCCATGGCGCTCTGGTAGCGGTCTTCCGGCTTCTTCGCCATCGCCTTGAGGATGATCTTCTCCATCTCGGGCGATACGCCGGCGTACTTGCTCCTCGGAGGTTTGACCTCTTCGTAGACGTGCATCATCAAGATGTTGACGGCGGTGGGTGCGCTGAAGGGGACCTGCCCCGTCACCATCTCGTAGAGGATGCAGCCCAACGAGTAGACGTCGCTCCTGTGGTCGAGCTCGAGGGCTTGCGCCTGCTCGGGCGAGAGATACTCGGGCGTTCCGTAGACGACACCCGCCTGGGTGAGCTTCTGCTCGGGCGCACCGGTTGGGTCTTGGACCTTGGCGATGCCGAAGTCGAGGACTTTTACGAAATCCTCCTCGCCGCGGTAGTTCGTAAGAAGGATGTTGTCCGGCTTGAGATCTCGGTGGATGATTCCGATGTCGTGAGCTTCGGACAGGGCACTCAGCGTCTGCTTGAGGATGGTGATGGCGCGCATCTCCGACATGCGAGTGACGCGCGCGATCTCCTCTCTCAGGCTGGTCCCTTTGACGAACTCCATCGCCAAATAGATCAGCCCTTCTTCAGTGCGTCCGAAGATGAAGACGCGAATGATGTTCGGGTGGGTCAACATCGAGACGGCCTTGGCCTCTCGATTGAACCGTTTCACGAGTTCATCGTTCTTCGCCGAGCGACCGTGCAAGACCTTGATGGCGATCTCTTGGCCAATGGCTTGCTGGGTCGCCAGATAGACGGCGCCCATCCCCCCTTCGCCAAGTTTCTTGGTGACGGTGTACTCACCGAAAATCGTCTTGCCGATCAGGCTTTCGACCTTGTGAGGCTGGCTCATGAAACTGGGCTCTCAAAGACGGAGAAGAGGATCAGCGCTAGTCGATGCCCTCAGCGTCGACTCTGAAGAGCTGTTGGCCGAGAAAAATAAGGTCACCGTGCTTAAGTGAATGGCGGTCCCAGATCTTGGTCCAAGTACCGTTGCTCGAGTTCAGGTCGACCAGGTAGTAGTGCCCATCGTCTCGAGGATAGATCTGGGCGTGTCGGCTCGACATGAAGCGATCTCGAGGAAAGACGATGTCGCCTTTCTCACGACCGAGCACCGCACCACTTTCGGGGAGGCAATAGACGTTTTGGTAGATCCCGCCGATCCCGACTTGCAGAATCTTGTATTGGCCGCCGGGCGGGGGTGAGCCCATGTATCGGGTCCCGTCGGCCGATCGGGCCTTCGGGGTGATCGTCTGCTCGAATCGCTCGAATCGCAAAACCTGGCGCCCCATCAAGAAGCAATCCCCAGGCGACAACCGCACTTCGTCGCGGATTCGGATGTACGTGCCATTGAGGCTGTACATGTCCTCGATCACCAGGCTGCGCCCCTCTACGAGAATTCTCGAGTGCTGCGGCGAGAGAAAGGCGTCCGTCGGAAAGCGAGTGTCACCTTCGCGACCGATGATGGTCTCCGTGTAGCGCAGCGGGATGTCGATGCCATCGGAGCCGTCCTCGTTGATGGCGACGAGGTGGACGTTGAGCTCGAGCTCGACTCGATTCGCCGCTACTGGGTCGCCGGAGCGACGCTGGCGGCGACCGAGATCGGCGAGCGTCGCGCCGCAGTTTCCGCAGAAACGATTCGTGGAGGGGACGATGTCACCGCAGGTGGGGCAGTTAACCTCTCCAGGTCCCGCCTCCTGTGGCTCGATCGCGACGATATCGAACCCGGCAGCGTCCTCGTCGCCCTCCGAAATCGTAGCGCTGGAGTCGAGCGTCAGCTCGGTGCTCTCCGGTCGAGCCTCGTGGGTTGGCGACTTGCCCTGCCCTAGGGCCTCGAGGAGGGCATTGGCCAACGCATCATCACCTGAGCCGCCGAAGGCGTCCTCGAGAGATGGGCTCTGCTTGTTGTCTCTGTCCTGGCCGTTCCCCATGATTTCTCACTGCTCACACATGACGAAGAACAAGCGGCCTCGTCGTCTTTCGAGGCGGTCCCTTCCCTCGTTTCGTGACTCTCTTGCGCTGCCGGAATCTAGTTCACGCCATTGCTCAACGCAAGCATCTGCTCTTTGATATGGAAAACCCACTGAGAGCTGCAGAGCCGACGCCCTTAACGCCGCTCGCTCAGGGGCGCAACGAAGGCTTCGGACGTATCTTGCGCACAAACCACCGCGACGCACTTTGCCCCACTGAAAGCCCGTCGCCAATCCCTACACGCCAATCGAAAACGTGGAATGCCTCCCGGAAGGAAGGCATTCTCACTCGATGCAGAATAAAGGTCCCCGCTGTGCCGCTGTACACCCACGTCAAACCCTGCAATTGCAGGTGGGACTCGTAAGTGAAAAGCTTTGAAGGCCCCGTCTTGCGGGTTTGCTCGCCACAGCTCAGTGACAAATCCCAGTTTGGTCGCAAGGGGTTTAAACTTATTGGCGCCTGACGGACACAGCAGGCTAGACCTGAACTCACTATACGGGGCTTTCCGAATCCGAGCAAGCGCTGTCTAGTGAACTGGAGAGATGGCTCATCCATGACCCGTCGCCCGCTTGAAGCCTGGGGATGTAAACGCCGATACATGGCCCAGAATCTCGCGCAGCTCGCGCTGGGACTGCTCGTCCTCATCGCCGCCTGCTCGAACCCTGAGCCCAGCCCGGCAGCGGCCCCCGAACCTGCGCCCTCGCTCGAGGCCTTGGTCGCTGCCCTCTCCCCATATTCGCCCGAGTCCAGTACGCGGCCGCTCAAAGAGCTGTCGGCAAGGCTCAGCCGCGAGGACAACGTCGCGGCCCGTGCCGTCTACCTCCGCGTCTGCGTCGACTTCATGCTGCTCGCCATGGCGCTCCAAGCCACGGGAGCCAACGACGAGGCGCAAGGGTGGTGGAACGCGCTCGAGGCGGCGACCTGGCGGCGCGCGAACCGAGACGCTCCGGGGCGCGACGGTGACCCAGTCGCCCGCTATGCCGCCGCGATCCGAGCCATCGGACGCCCACTCTTGAAGAACCCCGAGCAGGCCGCCGACGCGCGCGTCTCTATGGCCATCTTGGACGCTATTCTCGGGCTGAGAGTGCAGGACTCACGCCCCATGCTGCGCCTGCGGGAGCTCGTGCGCCGTGGCCGAGATCGGCGCGGGAGAGCCGCGTTGCTGTTGGCCATCAGCGCCTTCCCGCTGCTCGACGGCCCAGAGGGCTCGAGCCGAGTCGTGACCGGGGCACACGGCGGGTCTGTCACCGGAGTGTGCGAGGACGGGAGGCCGGAGGGACTCGCAGGCGAGGAATCCGTCCAGTCCTTCCGCCAATTGCGGCAGTGGTGTGGGTTTGCCTGCACACAAGCCGTTGGTATCGGCCCGGCAGCGCGTCCACCAGCCCCACTCACGCCAGCCATCCACCAGACTTGCCTGGCCGAGCTCTGGGGACTCGACGCCCCCGACACTTCTCGCGTCCTGAGCGCCGACACGTTCCTCGGTGCGCGTTTCCTGGAAGAGCTCTTGGTCTTGTCAGCAGCCCTCGAGGTGCTGAAGACGGGCGAGCTGAGCCCAGCCATCGAGCCGTTCGTTGCGGCGTTCGAGAAGACCTGCAAGTCCGTGATCGTCACCGGCGGTCTCCCATTCCTTTCTGCGGCTGGCCCGTCCGCCTGCGATGACGTGCTCGAGCTGCCACGTATGGCGCACGCCTGGAACCCCCTTCGGCTGACACCGACAATCTTGGTTTCGAGCTGTGGCGAAATCCGTCTTGCCCAGTGGCCAAGGATGCGACTCTCCTCCGAGGCCGTGACGCTGATTAACCCGGAGGCGGCGTTTCCGGGAGAAAAGGTCGCCAGTCGAGAGCCCACTCCCCTCGATCGCAAGCGCCTCCTCGCCGCGTCGCAGGGCGTCTCCGAGACGGGCTGGCCCGAAGCGACGGATGTGCGAGCCATCACGCTGGTTCTCCCAGCGTCTTCCGTCGGCTCGGACCTCACAAGAATGGTCGAACTGGCCAGGGCGGGGGGGTTCACGAGCGCCAATCTCCTCTTGTGGCCAGACCATCAAGCCCAAGGAGCGCGATTCCCCAGCCCATCACAGGTGAGCTTTCGCCTCGATCCCGCACCGCAGTTTTCTCCCGCCGTGCACGTAACGAGTCACAGCGCAACCTTCCGAGACGCGAGAGGTCGAGAGATTGCGGTGCCAATGTTCGGGCTTCACAAATATCTACCAGATGTCTACGCGACGGTGGAGACCTACGCGCAGGCCAACCCGGCCGTTGAGGGCTTGGTCGTCAGCTTCGACCCACGGCTCGATCTCCAGTCGATTGTCGACTTGCTCGTCGCCCTAGAGGTACGGCGAACCGGCAACGTAACGGAGTCCACGGAGGCGCTCATGGCCTCGCCGCCCGCCACTGATGGCCAAGGGGCGCAGAGCCTCATGGGACCTTTGTTCGTCGGGGGTTGAGCCGACGGGCTAGTGTAAACCGTCATGACTCTCCATGTTTATTGACTGCAAGGAGCGCCCCCCAATCCTCAGAAATTCTTCAAAAATACCGGCATGTTGTTGATTACAGAAAAAAGAAAGTCATTGGGGGTCCGGGGGACAAAGTCCCCCGGCGGGTCAGGGCAGAGCCCTGCTTCCCTGAAAGGCCACGCTCATAAGCACGGACACATGTGAAGCGTTACACTAGCTGCTTTCTAGGCAGCGGACGCAATTCGAGACTTGACAGCCAAGGAGGTCACAAGTATACGCTTTCGGCCCGTTCAAAGGGCATCTGGAACACATTGATCCGTCCGAGAATCTTCTCAATTCGATATGGGGTCGCAACCTTTGTACGCGGCCCAAATTTCTCAAGGAGAGGCACTCACCCATGAGTCGCTACACAGGTCCACGCGTAAAAATCCTCCGACGATATGGGCAGCAATTGCCCGGTCTGACTCGCAAAAGCCTCGACCGTCGCCCCTACCCGCCTGGTGAACATGGGCAGCGACGTCGTCGCAAGGCGAGTGATTATCGCGTACGCCTCGAAGAGAAGCAGAAGCTGCGTATCAACTACGGAATCAGCGAGCGCCAGTTCCGCCGTTACATCAAGATGGCCACCCGCGCCAAGGGTGACAGCGGTCTGCGCCTGCTCCAGCTCCTCGAAGGGCGATTGGACAACATGGTCTTCCGTGCTGGATATGCGCCGACGATTCCCGCTGCCCGTCAGCTCGTCAATCACGGCCACATCCGCGTGAACGCCAGCAAGGTGGACGTCGCGAGCTACCACGTTCGCCCCAGTGATGTCATCTCGCTGCGCGATCGCAGCCGGAAGGTCGCGATCATCATCGAGTCCGTCGAGGCCCCGTCGTTGGCGCGTCCTGGATACCTCAGCTTCGACAAAGAGAAGTTGGAGGCGACGATCACCTCGGTGCCTTCGCGCGAGGACATCCCGTTCGAGATTCAAGAGAACTTGATCATCGAGTACTACTCTCAGATGGTCTAGTCAGTGGATCTGCTCAAGGGGTTGGCTGAGGCTCCCGGTGCGCCAGGAAGAGAGGAGCGTTTACGCGCCTTAATTCATGTTGAGGTGTCCGGGGGCTGCGACCGCATCGACGAAGATGCGATGGGCAATCTTATCTGCTTCCGGAAGGCGACCCCATCGTCGCCTTCCGGAGGCGACACCCTACCCAAACGGGTGATGGTCGCCTGCCATATGGACGAGATCGGTGTCTACGTCCGCAAGGTCATGGACTCCTGCAACTTCTCCGACCGAGGATTGGTCGACCGCTGCAACGAGTTCGCCCAGAAGCACGCCACTCCCTATCAGCTCGAGTCGTTGCCCCTAGGCGGGACGGGCGCCGCCGCTGTGCAGAAAAGTAAGTTCGGTTGTAAAGCCGTGACTCTGAGCGTGCCCACGCGCTACATTCAGGCGGTCTCAGAGACGATCGCAAAGGCGGCTCTCTTTGCGACACGTCGTTTGCTCGAGGCCTTCGTGGAAGCAGGACGCGTACGCCTCGAAGCGCCGACGTCATCACTTCCACTCCGCATCCGATGCGGCCTACCGGCTCAACACCAAGCAAGAACATGAACACCCCGAAACCACTCCCTTCTCTCATCAAGCTCGGCCGCACGCTCCTCTTTCTGAGCGCGTTGGCACTGTGCGGCTCGGCCTTCGCTCAGGAGACCCCGCCACAAGAACCTCCAGCGGCCGCCCAAGTGGCGGATCCTTCGGACGAGGTCGTCGGCCACATCACGGCCATGACCGCGATCGTCAAGGACAACATCGACAAGCCGGAGCTCGTGAAGGAGTTGCTCAAGACCTACCTTCAAGAGAACAACAAGAAGATGACGGAGGCCGGCGACCGCTTCGAGGAGAAGCTCAACGGCCTGACCCCAGACGAAGCGCAGACCTATCGAGAGACGCTGCAACGCAAGATGGAAAAGGCGCTGGAGGACTTCCTCGCCACGATGCTGGATTTCTCGGAGCGCTATCCTGAAGCCGCCAAAGAGCTGGACGTGCTTTTGCAGAAAACCGTCGAGTAATGGGACTTTCGTCCTGTTTCTTGTGCGAGTTCCTGCGCGGCCGAGCTCAGGGCGCGAACGTCAGTCTGCGATCCTGCGCAGGAAGTTCTCGACGTCAGCCTCATCATTGCCCAACTCGTCGACGATACGCGCCACGTGTTGCCAACGAACCTCATCGTCCATGAAGATGGCCAATCCCCACGAGGTGGTATGCATGCGATCCTCGTAGCCGACCGCTCTGAGGAGCTCGGGGAAGCCCCGGTGCTCAGGCACTGGGTAAGCCAGCGAGCGTGACGACGCCATGAGCTGTTGGAAGTCTTCGGGGGTTTGGACGTGGTAGGTGTCTTGGTTCCAGGCGAGCTGGCGAAGCGTCTTGGCTTTCTCCGCGATGGCGGTGAGCACCTCAGAAAGCGAGGTGAGGAGCTGTGCCTTGTCACCTTTCTGGTGCTTGGCGTGCACGGTGAAGAATTCTGCCAAGGCGGCTCTGTCATGCCGTAAGCGTGCGGCAAGGGCGTCGACCTTCCAGGTGAAGGCGAAACTGGAGAGATCGGGTCTATTTTGGATGTCGTCGCCGAGTGCGGCCCAGGCCTCGAGTCCGTTGCAGGCGTTGCGTCCTGCGGTGGGCTCGGTGGCATAGGCGTCGTCGAAGCCGCTGGTGGCGTAGGCGATTTCGAAGGGTTCGAAGGACCGCAAGCCGGCATCAACGGCTTGTTGCAGTTGTTCCGCGGGCTTTGGCGTGGGGGTCGAGCCAGCGGAGTCGATGACGAAGACGGGGTTGAGATCCCAGCGCGCCCGACTCGTGACAGGACCGTCCCAATCTCGGTCGAACGCCATCCAACGAGCGGGAGGGTCTTCCCCTAGCTCTTCGGCGCTGCGAGCGGCGCGCACGGCGACGGCGGCCGGAGCGCCCGGCTGGTACCCGACGATGAGCTGGTAACCAAGGGAGGAGTCGTCGAGGTTGCTGGTGATGGTGGGGTTGCTGGCGGCGAACGCGGACTCGAGCATGGGCTCGACCTCGGCGAGTCCATAGCCGGTGTGCCAAGCCCCCTGTATGCCAAAGAAGTTCAGACAATCCCTGAAGAAGTCGGTCGGTGTGAGGTCACGCAGAGCCTCGAAGACCGCGGCCTTGTCGTAAACGAATTTGAAACCATCACCGGAGATGGCTTTGATCGCCGAATAAGGCAACGAATGCCCTTTGAACTCGAGGAGTTTGTGCAGGGCGTGCGCGCCGTTGTCTGCGGCGCCCTCATCAGAGACAAACGCGCGGACATCGAGTGTTTTGGGTCTGTCCATGATCACTCCAAGGGACGTGGTTCGCACGCGCAGAGTTGGTGTTCGCCAATTTCGAGTGCGTCACAATCTAATTTTTCGCAATCTTTTCGGCAAGCTTCGCGAGGAACGAGCAGGAACGAGCGAGCGCGAGCGTGGGAACTCGCTTAGCTCGAGCCAAACCACAAGAAGCGAGCGAAATCCGATTGTGTGAGTGTTGCTCATTTCTGGTTGCGCGCTCAATTTGGCTGTGTTATACCGCCCGGACGTTCGGCAGGCCGCCGGCAGACCACTCGTGCTACGAACGTGTGGATCGTACGTTGACAGAATAGGGTAAAGATACCCAAGCGCGAGTTTCTCTTCGAATAGTTTTCGGCGAGAGGTCGAGGGAGAGGTGGCCGAGTGGCCGAAGGCGCTCGCCTGCTAAGCGAGTATATGGGTGAACCATATCGAGGGTTCGAATCCCTCCCTCTCCGCTCTTATTGAGAATTCACGCACCGGTAGCTCAATTGGATAGAGCGACGGCCTACGGAGCCGTAGGTTGGAGGTTCGATCCCTCTCCGGTGTACTTCTTCTTTCGGTGTCTGGGGGCGGCGTGGCGTCTTGGGACGTGCAGTTCATGATGCTGGCGCTCGAGAACGCGCGGCTTGCAGCAGGGCGTGGGGAGGTCCCGGTCGGGGCTGTTGTCGTCGCCGACGGACAGCTCATCGGCTGGGGCTGCAATGACCGGAAGTCGACCGGCGCAGTTCTGGGCCACGCGGAGCTCAACGCGTTGAGAATGGCGGCTGAGGCGCTCGGTGATTGGCGGCTGCCAAAAAAGAGCACCGTGTACGTCACCCTCGAACCCTGCATCATGTGTGCTGGGGCGCTCCTCCAGGCTCGGGTCGGCCGAATCGTGTTTGGTTGCCGAGACCCTAAGTTTGGTGCGTTGCGAAGTCTATATTGTTTGGCAGAGGACCCCCGTCAGTCGCATCGTGCTGGCGTCGAGGAGGGTGTCCTGAAGGAGCTTTGCGAGAGCGGGCTGCAGTTGTTCTTTGAAAACATCCGAAGCGGGTCACCATCGTGACCCAAGATTCTGGAGGGGTGGCCGAGCGGTCGAAGGCGCATGACTCGAAATCATGTGTGCGGTAACGTACCGTGGGTTCGAATCCCACCCCCTCCTTAGTGTTGGCCATATTCGAGTGCGGTTTGGAGAGGTGACCGAGTGGCCGAAGGTGCGCGATTGGAAATCGCGTGTACCCCCAAAGGGTACCGTGGGTTCGACTCCCACCCTCTCCGCTCTCGAGCTAAAGCTCGGCGACAGCAGCCAGACGATGTGACGTACGGTCGCAAACTCCGCCAGGTCCGGAAGGAAGCAACGGTGAGCGGTACGGCGGGTACATCGTCTGGCTGCTGTCGTTTTCTCATGGCAAATCGTCGCTTGCATACCATTGCCCCCTGCCGCTGGCTTCTCAGCGAGCACAGGAGACGTTAGAGTTGCCGCGGTCTCAACGTGGGAAGTCCCACAGGCTGTGCCTCGGCTCTGTGATCGCGCAGCGTCTGTTCGAGGAGACCGCCAAACACTTCAGATAGAAGCGGGCCGTCATGACCATTGCCGACCTCAAGATGAAAGTCGCCCTGAACCCTCGCTCGTCGAACCAACGCCGCGACCTCGCCGCGAAACTGCTGACCAAAGGGTTCTTCCTCGAGGCTCTAGAGCAGGCGCAGATTGGGCTGGATCTCCAAGACGACGAGCTCTCCCCAGTAGCGGTCGAACTCGAGGAGCTCGAACGCACGATCTTGGAGAGGCACCTCGACGCGCTGGTGGGTCCAGCCTTCGAGTTCGTGATCGACAACCACCTCCCGAAAGTCGAAAACGGCCGTGTCGTCGAGCTCTCTGTACACGTCGAGGGGGACGATCTCAGGCGAGTGGCGGAAGTCTTCACCTCCCCACTTCTTTCGAGCCTGCAGGTCCTCGGTGTCATCGTCGATGACATCGTAGAGGATGTGATTGCCAAGCTCGACATGGCCCCTTTTGCCCTGAGGGAGCTCAATCTGTGGTTGCGTGGCAACCTCTCCCCAATGACCTTGAAGAGCGTCCTGGAGGCTCCCGTTTGCGGCGGGCTGGAATCCCTCTATCTGCGCGGCACGCAATTGACCGACGACACCGTGAAAGCGCTGGGCCGGAGCGCGGCCACCATCACCGAGCTCACACTGCGCTCGGACGATATGACGAGGCTCGGACCTAACAGCGTGAATCATCTGGCAGACGCTCGGTTTACGCCAAGCTTGACGGCCTTGGGCTTGATCTCGACCAGCATTGGGGACCAAGGCGCCTTCAATCTGGCTTCTCTGCAGCCTTTCGCAAATTTGCGCAGGCTGGCCCTCAGAGATGGCGTCATCACCAACGATGGCGCGAAGATCCTCGGCTCCGACCCTGTCTTTGAAGGGCTCGAGTTTCTCGACGTGAGCCGCAATGTCATCGATGACGCTGGGCTGGTTGCTCTCCGTGGGCTTGGAATCCAGGTTCGGTCGGAGGGGCAGCATCCCTCCCGATAGGGGTGTCTAGGGCCGGAGATCCGGTGATTGACCGCGTTTGGGGGTTGTGGTACTGCACCGCGATGGTTCTTGAGTCAAAAGGGTGATACATACCTCATTGCGGATGCTTGCGGAACCTCGTGCAAGCAGCCGAGTTCTGCACCGAATGAAGACGGCGAATCAATCGGTGCCTCTCATGGTCTTGCTGCCGCATTTGACGGCCCTGTTCAGTACCCGGAGGATCCTGTGCGGCGACGCAACCACAGACAACCCGTAGCCACCATGGCCAGCATTCGTATCGGGATGCTCGTCCTGGTCACGCTGCTCGCATCCAGCACGGCCGCCCTGGCCCAAGGAAGCCCAAAGCTCTACATGCCCGATTTCGTGGGCTACCAGAATCAGGCGCAGAGTCGGATTGTCGAGCAGATTACCAAGGTCGTACGACAGCGATTGGACGCCGACCCGACCGTCGCTGTTCTTCCCCAACTGACCGGTGCGACCGAAGTCATTTCGGTGAGTCCGGCCATCACCGAAGCAACTCGCCTATATGAAGCTGGACGTGGTCAGTATGTCGACCAGCGCTTCGAAGATGCGGCCAAGAGCCTCACCCAAGCGCTCGACTACCTCGAGACCAACACGACCGATATCACCGACTGGTCGATGGTCGAAGACTCGCTCTTTCGTTTGTCTATCGCTTACCAGCACATTGGGGACGAAACCCAATCAAGCGAGATGATTCGGCGCCTGTTGGCCTACAATCCAGAGTTTACTTTTGCGTCGGATGAGGAGTTGCCGGAAGCCTACGCTGCGTCTTTCGCCGACTCGGTCAAGCGCCTGAAGAAGAAGGGGAACGGCAGTCTCGATACCTCTTCGGTGGAGGTTGGCGCCGAGATCTGGGTCGACGGGAAAGTGCGCGGCGCCACGCCAATGTCCATCGAGGACCTCGGCGCAGGGACGCATTTTGTCGTCCTACGCAAAGATGGCGCCGCCTACGGCAGTCTGGTGACGATCGAGGCCAAGAAAGCGACTGCGCTGAGCGCCTCACTCGTCAAGAAGGGAGCGGAAGGCTCTCCTGAGGCCGCACTCGTCGGCGCGTTGGCGACTGGTGAGATCGGAGACAGTGTGCGCTTTGCAGCCCGTGACCTGGCGAATCGCTCGGCGGCAGCATACGTCGTGGCAGCCCTGATCGTCCCCGTCGACGAAGGGTTTGCCGTACAAGCGCTCCTCTACACCACAGAAACCAAGACCCTGCGACTATTGGAGCCGTCGATCTTCGACAAGGAGCTCCTCAGCGTCAACGTTGATGGCTACAAGCTGTCGAAGAAGGTGATCGACGCGATCTTCGACGCCTCGCTGGGAACTGTGGTCGAGAGCACCGAGGTGATCGGCCCCGAAAACTTCAAGGCCAAGTCGGAGGTTACCGCTCTGGTCACCGGCAAGGTGCTTCCTGACTACACCAATGACGTCGACACCACGACCGACGAGACCAACAGCGACACGACCATTGTGACCCCAAAGGACGAGGAGCTCATCAAAGGGTTCCCGTTGGCGCAGGACCATTGGTACGAGAATCCGTGGCTGTGGACCGGAGTCGGAGTCGGAGTCGCTGGTGCGGCGATTCTGACCATCGTCCTCATGTCTGATAGCGGCACCGACGTGACAGGATTCAACGCCACTATCGAGTGG
Organism: Deltaproteobacteria bacterium CG_4_9_14_3_um_filter_63_12; assembly: GCA_002789955.1. Classification (GTDB taxonomy): domain Bacteria; phylum Myxococcota_A; class Bradymonadia; order UBA4248; family UM-FILTER-63-12; genus UM-FILTER-63-12. Next base: position 18,195 of record PFUG01000252.1, read on the forward strand.
TGAGCACTGTTCAATCTCCCAAGTACGGTCAGCAAAGAATTGCATTGATGTGAGTTCGCTTCATGAAGTTCAATTTGCTCCCCAATCGATTGCGCGCGGTCATCGTCGTTCTCGCGTTGTTCGTCGCGCCGCTCCTCTTGCCAAGCTGCGGAGCCGATGAGGCTGCGGAGACGCGCATCACACTGCGGTTGTTCACCCCTGAGGACCTTGGCATCCCCGCAAATGCCTCACGAATTCGGGTCTCAGTGGTCGAACGCAACACACGAACTCGGGTCGCTCAGTCCCTGATCGCTGTCGACAGTGACCCTGGTTCTGGCGTCGCGGAGAGCATTCCTTTCGGCGCGAACCTGCAAATCTACGTTGATGTCCTCGACGCTCCGGCCAACGTAATTGCTTCGGGCGGGAGCCCACTTTTCTCCATGCTCGAGGCTGACGCCGATCGTCCGACGTTTTGGGTGTATCTGACTGGGGTTGGGACCATCAGCCCCGTGAGCGCGATTTTTCAAGGTCCGAAAGTGCAACCAAGCGGCTTCACCAGCGGCAAGGGACGCGCCGGGCACAGCGCGTCGTTACTCGGAAACAGCCGCGTCCTTGTCGCGGGTGGCGCAGAGTTCACCACGCCAGGGCTGGGCATTCAGCAGACCCACATTGCTGGTTTCTCCGACACCCTCGAAGTCTATGACCCGAAATCTGGCTATTACGATCTCGTGACCGACGACGCAGACTCGCCCGTTCGTCTCACTGTCGCCCGTGCTTACCACAGTGCCATCAAGCTCGATGGCAGCCGGATCCTGATCATCGGAGGACTCACCGTGAACGGTCAGGGACAGCTGGCCGCCACGGCGTCGGTCGACCTCATCGAGCTCGGCGCCAACGGGCGCTTTACCGTCACGGCTTGGCCAAGCATCACCGAGGCACGGGCCCACCACGCCGCCGTGATGCGTACGGATGGAAGCATTCTGATTACAGGAGGCAAGAGCTATGACGCCGCTGGCAACGAGGTGTTCCTCAGCAGCGCCGAGCTCATCGATCCCTACACACAGGTCTACATGCAGGTCGGCAACATGAAGGATGCCCGCGCGGACCACACAATGATTCCCGTTGGGACTGGACAACTGGTGTTCATCGCTGGTGGTGTGAACGAAACTGAGGTTCTTGCCAGCACGGAGCTGTTCATCGAGACCCAGTCCGGCGCGTTTGCCTTCAGCGACACGCTTCAGGATATGGCGACTCCCCGCTATGGACACGCGGTCGTGAACCCCAGCGCCGAGCGGGGCCGCTACGTGGTCGTGGCGGGCGGGTTGACGCTGCCTGGGCTCGCGGGCCCCACCGCTTCGATCGAGATCCTCGACACCGTCGAGGGACGCTGGGCACCTGAGCTCTCGACAACGAGCATGGGCAAACCGCGCGCCTTCTTCGATTTGGTGGCGCTTGCCAACGAAGACCTCATCGCCCTGGGCGGAATTGGCATTGGTGAAGACGGCTCGAGCCTGGCGGCCATCGCTTCGGCGGATTTGCTCACGCCTACTCAGCAGGGAACGGTCGCCTACACGGCCCAGACCCTGGCGACGACCATGAAGGAGGGACGCTTCGACACGGCCTCCGTGGTGCTGTCGAACGGCATGGTGATGGTGACAGGTGGAGGTCGCCTCGAGAATGGCGGTTACGCTTCGTCTGCTTTCAGTGACCTCTACAATCCCGGCCCCCCCGCCGAAGTGACCCGTCAGAACTAAGGCGTCGTCAGGAAACAACCTGCCCATCTGAGCATCGCCAGAGGCGTGATGGCAGCGTCGGTCT
>PFUG01000131.1 GCA_002789955.1 Deltaproteobacteria bacterium CG_4_9_14_3_um_filter_63_12
ACATGCCGGTATTTTTGAAGAATTCCTGAGGATTGGGGGGCGCTCCTTGCAGTCAATAAACATGGAGAGTCATGACGGTTTACACTAGCGTGCGCCCAACAAGTGCACTTGCTCTCTGATAACCCTCCTGAGATCCTCGGTGAGAATGGGTTTGTCGACGCGTGGGTTGGGGACTTTGGCGAGGTATTGCCGCGCTTGCGGAGCGAACGCCCCGCCGGTGATGAAGACGACCCGAGCGGACAATTCGGGGTACGCAGATGAGAGCCACTCATGAAAACCCACTCCAGATAGGACGGGCATCATAATGTCGCAAAGGATCAGCTCGAACTCCCTGTCGACCTCGATGATCCGCTTCGCCTCGCTGCCATCGGTGGCCTCGACCACTTCGCAGTCTCCCAAAATACGGACGATCGTGCGGCGCACCGCGGCGTCGTCATCGACGACCAAGAACCGTCCCCTCAACCTGGGCTCGCCATCATCCCTGGCCTCTGGCGTCCGCGCCTCATCGGCCTCTGCGCCGGTCATGCAAGGGAGCCTCACCACGAACTTGCTGCCCTTTCCGACCTCGCTGCTGACCTGGATCGTGCCCTGGTAGCCGTCGATGATGCTTTTGCAGATGGTCAATCCCAAGCCCGCCCTGACCCTCGTCGAGAAGAGCGACTCGAAGAGGTGGTCGAGCTGCTCTTCGGGCATCCCCTCGCCGCTGTCCTGAACCTCTGCGACGACCTCGTCGCCGTCTTGGTAGGTGCGGAGCGTGATGGAGTTGTGCTCAGACCTCCCCTCAGGGATGGCGTGCGCCGCGTTGACCAAAAGGTTGAGGAAAACCTGTGAGAGCTGGCTCTTGTTCGCCAGGACTTGCGCTGTCCTCCCATAATCCCTAATCAGGCGCGCACGGTATTTGATCTCGTTGAACGCTAAGTTGATCGCCGCTTCGATCGCCTGATTCAATGACATGGGCGCCAGCTGATGCTCCTCGACATGCGAGAAGCTGCTCAGCCCACGTGCGACGTGGTTGATGCGCTGGCTCCCATCGAGGGCGTCGTCGAAGCGTTCCTGCATGTCCACGAAGAGGTCGGCGGCGAGCGCGCTCGAGTCCTCGCCGAGCAGCTCATCGAGCCGGACCTCGCCGAAGTGCTCAATCAGCTCTCGACGGCATCTCTGCGCAGCGGAGCTCACTCTCGGCAGGTCGGCGGCCAGACTCTCTAGGTTGTAGAGCACGTAGAAGAGTGGGTTGTTGATCTCGTGGGCCAGGCCCGCCGCCAGCAAACCCATGCTGGAGAGTCGTTCGGACTTGGCGATCTGGGCCTGCAGATGCTTGTGTTTCGTGACGTCTCGAAAGTACCAGACCCGACCGAAGTGAACTCCATCCGCCCCGATCATCGGGGCGGAGTAGCGGTCGAAGATCCGCCCATCGAGCAACAGCACCTCATCCTGGGTCTTTTCGTTGGGGGAGAGGTGGAGTTGCCGCACCCTGTCCTTGAATTCTTGTGGGTCGACGAGCCGATTCAGGACAAAGTGCATCGTCTGAGAGCCCGACTTCGACTGCATGGTGGACTCAGGGATTCCCCACATGCTCACGAACTGCTGATTGTGTGAGACGACGACGCCCTCTCGGTCGATGACCAAGATGCCGTCGATGGAGGTCTCTTGCTGGGTCGAGAGGATGAGATTTCTGAACCTCAGCTCGTCCTCGGCCTTCTTTCGGGCCAACGCGATGCCCATCGAGGCGCCGATGTTCTCGAGGAAACCCAGCGTCTCCTCGCTGAGGCGCCCATGACGCCGATCGTTGAGCTGCAACAATCCGATGGTCTCGTCGCCAAAACGCAAGGGGACCAGCGCCACGGTCTCGTACCCTTCAACGTTGCAGAGGGCCCTGACTCGCGCCAGTCGTTCAGCGTCCGTGATGGAGGCGAGCAGGTCTGTCGTGCTGTTCGTGTGGAAGCTGCCGAAGCGGGTGAAACAGTCGAGCATCGAGTTGACCTTCTGGGTCAACACATGTCCGCAAAAGCACTCGAGGATCGCCTGTCCGTCCGTTCGAATGGGCTCGCCGAGCGGGTCCAGAGCGAAGAGGGAGTGTTCCCGCTCTACGAACGCAGGAGGGAAGCCCAACGTTCGGTGATAAGGGAAATTATCGCCCTTGCGCAGACGGAGCCCGACCGCTTCGACCTCCGCGTAGTCTTGGATCATGTGCAAAATTTCCAGCAGAGCATCATCCCCCTCGACGGCTCTGTTGAGCCGCTCGAGGATCTGCTTTGCGACCAGCTGGTCGCGCACCGCACGGGCGCGCTCGGTCACATCACGAAAGGTGACGACCTGAGCGGATTCGTTGTGCCAAACCGTCTCGCCGACTCTCATCTCGACGACGGCGGTCATCGCACGTCCTGGAACCACGACCTCGAGCTCTCCTGGATGAGGAATTCCAAAGTCCTGTCCAATTTCGACGCGCTCTGCGAGGAGGGAGACGGCGGCTTGATTGGCGTAGCGCACCGCGTTGTCCGGGCCAAGCACGACGATGGCGTCTTGGCTGTCCGAGAGCAGCCGCCGCAGGTTCTCGTGGGCTTCGCGCAGCGCTCTTTGTGCGACCGCACGCGCCACGGTGACGTGAATGATGTCGCCGATGCGTTCGCCGACTCTTCCCTTGACGAGGGTGTCGTCCGCGCCTCGCTCGATGCACTGCTTCGTGGTCTCGATGTCGTCTTGGCCCGTGAGGACGATCAGAGGCGTTAACGGCGCCGCCGACGACATCCTCTGAACGGTCTCGAAGCCAGCGCTGTCCGGCAACGTGAGGTCGAGCAAGATGGCGTCGTAAGCCCTCGCCTGCACGACGTCGATGGCCTCCTGCAGGGTGGCACAGACGTCCAACGTGAACCTTCGGTGCTGTTCAGCCTCCGCGAGCTCTCGGACCCAACCGGCGTCGCCCGGATCGTCCTCGACCAGAAGCACATGCAGGGATTCAACCGTTCGGGCCATCAGCGGCCTCCTCGAGCTGCGGCTCGTCGAGCCTCGACCAGCTCCGACACGAGCGCCCTGAAGACCTTCACCCCGAAAGGTTTCTCGAGGTGTCGGTTGGAAACCGAGGCCAAATACTCGCGAGCTTTGGGCGTGAACGCCCCTCCCGTTACGAAGACCACCCTGCGAGCCAGCTCGGGCTCTCGGTGCACGAGCCACTCGTGCAGCTCCACGCCCGACATTGCGGGCATCATCACATCGCAAATGACCACGTCGAAGGAGGTGTCGGCCTCGAGGACCCTCTTGGCCTCCTCCCCCGAGGCCACAGACACCACATTGTGGCCCTTCAGCATCCGGACCATCGCAGCACGAATACCATTCTCGTCGTCGATGATCAGGACATGTCCGAAGGACTCGGCCTGCCGCGCCTCAGGGGCCTCCCGCACAATCTCGACGGCCGGCGCGCTCTTCATCACGGGCAAGCGAACCACGAAGCGGGTTCCCTCTCCGACCTTGCTCTCGACCTGGATCCGTCCCCCATAGTCTTCGACGATACTCTTGCTGATCGAGAGCCCGAGCCCAGTTCCTACCCCTGCAGCCTTGGTCGTGAAGAAGGGCTCGAAGAGGCGCGGGAAGTTCTCCTTGGGGATCCCTCGTCCGGAGTCGCGGACCTCGACGCACGCCTCGTCGCCCTCTTGCCAGGTGCGCACGCTGACCAAGTTGTGCTCGACGTCTCCGTCCTGGATGGCGTGTGCGGCGTTGATGAGTAAGTTCAGGAAAACCTGCGAGAGACGTCCATCGTTGGCTAGAACGGGGGAGGTTTCGCCGAAGTCCTTGACCAACAGCGCGCGATATTTGATCTCGTTGAAAGCCATGTCGATGGCGATCTCGATGATCGGTGTCAGCGCGACCGCGACCTTGTCGTCCTGTTCCACCCTCGAAAAGATTCTCAGCCCCTGAGCGATGTCCTTGATCCGATGGGTGCCCTGCAGGGCGTCGCTGAGCCTTTCCTGAATGTCGTCGAAGACCGACAGGTCGAGGGGTCGGGGGACTTGGGCCAGCAACCTCTGCCAGGCTTCGGGACCGACCGCTTCAGAGGCGAGCCGCAGCGACTCCCGCAACGTTGAGGCGAGTTCGGGCATATCCTGGGCGAGACTCTCGAGGTTGTAGGTCACGTAGGAGAGAGGGTTGTTGATCTCGTGCGCCACTCCGGCGGCGAGCATTCCCATGGTCGCGAGGCGGTCGGACTGCGCCACGCTGGCCTGCAAAATTCTCGTCTTTGTCTCGTCGCGCACGGTCGCCTGCAAGACCACCTCGCCGTCGAAGTCGACGCGGGTGAACAAGACCGTCGCCGGAAACTCCTCGCCCGAGAGCCGTCGGTGAGTCCACTCGAAGAAATGGGAGCCGACACGCACCGCGACGTCGATCATACGGCGCGATTTTTCGTCCGAAGAGGTGCCGTCGGGCTGCAGTGGCGGCGAGAACTCGTCCGGGTCCCTGGCGACGAAATCCGCCTCGTCAACCGCTCCAAAGAGTTCGACGGTGGCGCGGTTCGCGGTGGTGTATCGCCACTCCGGTGGGGTGAGCGTCAGCAACGCGTCGCGAGACTTCTCGAACAACAGCCGGTGCCAGTGCTCACTCTGCTTGAGGGCGATCTCCGCCTGCTGTCGCTGGGTCACCAGCTCGATGGTGTGCAGGGCGAACGACAGGTCGTTGACGACCTCTGCAAAGAGCTCGAGCTCGTCGTCATCGAGCAACACCCCTTGCGGCAGAGCGGCGCTGATCGCCCCATAGCGTTTCCCCTCGTGGATCAACGCGCAGGCCAGACGATGTCGTCCAGAATGCAGGCGGTGGAGGGGGCAAGTACGGCAGTCAGGCCGGTCCTCCGTCACCACGAACGGAGCCCCACTCGCCAGACACTCGTTCATGCACTTCGTGAGACCTGTGCGCCGGATCGTCTCGCCCACAGAATCTGTCCCCCCACCGACGGCAGGGCTGTGGGCAATGAGGTCCGGCTCGAGGTCGACAGTGGTCTGCACGAGGAGGACGTCCGTGTACCCGCGGGTCTCGATGAGCAGGTCGCAGGCTCTCTTGGTGAGGCGGGTGGGATCTTTTTCTTGGATGATGAGTTGATTGACGTTGCGGATGGCCCGCAAGACCCGATTCAAGTGCAGGATCTTTTCCTGTGCGTGGCGATTCGCTCGACGCACCTTCGCGTCGCCAATCTCCCTCTCGATCACCGCCCCGAGCCGCGCGAGATGACCTTTCATCAAATAGTCGTGGGCCCCCGTCTTCATCAAGGCCACAGCAGCGCTCTCTCCGATCGTGCCCGAGAGTACGATGAAGGGCAGATCCTGACCGGTGCCACGGAGGATCTGCAAGGCCGCGGGCGCATCGAAGTTGGGCATGTTGTAGTCGGACAGGACGACGTCCCAGGGCCTGGCCTCGAGCTTTGCCTTGGTGTCCTCGGCCGTCCAGACGCGCTCCCACGTCACGTCATAGCCCTGGTGGCGCAGCTCGCGCAGGACGAGCATCGCGTCGTCTTCGTGGTCCTCGAGGAGGAGCGCCGCGAGGGGCTTCTTCATGCTCCCCCCCTTATGTGATGTGGCTCCAGGTTACTCATCATGCCTCTTTGGAAGTGTTCGCAGACTCCCACCGGATGTTGCGTGACCCAACAACCTACGACGCCGAGACCGTATTCGGCAGCGTGAAGAAGAAGGTCGCGCCCTTCTCCACCTCGCTCTCTGCCCAGAGTTGGCCACCGTGGCGCGCGATGATCCGCATCACGATGGCCAGACCGATGCCGATGCCCGGAAAGCTCTTGGTGTCGTGCAGCCGTTGGAAGGGACCAAAGAGCTTCTTGGCGAAGGCCATGTCGAACCCCGCTCCATCGTCTCGCACGAAGTAGACTGGGCGCCCCTTGTGTTGAGTCGTTCCGACCTCGATCCGAGCGGCGGTGTGGCGGCTCGTGAACTTCCAGGCGTTGCTCAGGAGGTTGTTGACCGCGATCTCCAAGAGCGCACGGTCACCATAAGCCTCGAGAGATTGAGGTTTGACCACGAACTCGACGCTTCGCTCGGGCTCGGCCTCGCGCAGGTCCCCGAGGCACTTGCGGGCGAGCTCTCCTAGGTCGAGGCGCTGTAGGTGCATCTCGGTTCGATTCAAGCGAGACAACCGGAGCAGATTCTCGATGAGGCTCTCCATCCGCTCGACGCCTCCCCTGACCCGTCGAAGGTAGTCCTTACCGGTCTCGTCGAGTTGGTCGGAGCAATCTTCCAAGAGGGCTTTGGAGAAGCCGTCGATGCCGTGCAACGGGGTCCGCAGGTCGTGGGAAACAGAGTGTGCGAACTCCTCGAGCTCGCGATTAGTCGCCTCGAGCAGCGCGCTCTGCTCTCGGAGCTCCTGCCGCTGCTGGTCCAGCTTCAGGAACAGTTTGACTTTGGCTAAGAGGATCGCCGAGTTGTAAGGTTTGACGATGTAGTCGATGGCGCCGGCCTCGTAGCCCTTGAAGATCTGCTCCTCTTCGCCGAACTCCGCGGTCAGGAAGATGATCGGGAGGTGCAGGGTCTTCGAGTCGCCCCGGAGCAGCTCGGCCAGCTCATAGCCGTCCATCCCAGGCATCCGCACATCGAGAACGGCCAACGCGAAGTTGTGTTCCAAAGAGGCCACCAGAGCCTCGTTGCCGCTGCTGCACTGGACGATCTGCGCGCCGGTCTTGCGCAGCGTTTGCTCCAACACGTAGAGGTTCTCTGCTTTGTCGTCGACGATAAGGAGCTTCTGCCGTTCGTTCATTTCGAACCTCCGTGCTGCGCGGGTTCCGAGAGTGCTCGCTGGGCGGGGATGCACAACTCGGACAGTTTTTTGGCAATCCGGTCCGGCGGCAGCACGATCTCGATGTGCGCCAAGTCGATGGCGGCCTGAGGCATAAGTGGGAACTCGGCGTTCTTCGGCGCTTCAGCGATGCCGACACCGCCCAGCTCTTTCACCACGAGCATGCCCCGCGCGCCGTCGGAGCTGGCGCCGGACAGAATGACCGCGATGAGGCGCGGCCCGAACACGTGCGCAGCGCTCTCGAAGAGCACGTCGATGGAGGGACGCGAGTAGTTGACGCGGGCATCGATGGAGAGGGCGAGGGTGCCGTCCCGCTCCACTAGGAGGTGGTAATCGGCGGGGGCGACATAGAGCGTTCTGGGCTGGATGGAGACCTTGTCGATGGCGTCGACGACCGTCCTCGAGGTGAGCTCGCTCAGGTGGTCGGCGAAGCGCCCTTCGTCAGTGGAATGTAAGTGCTGAGCGAGCAAGATCGGCACCGAGAAATCAGCAGGGAGTCCTTGGAGAATAGCGGTGAGCGACCTGAGCCCTCCAGCCGACGCCCCGATGGCGACGGCCCCATAGGTCCCTGAGCGAGGCGGAGAGGGCACCCGCCAGGGCGAAGACTCTTTGTCTCCCTCGCTCATGGCGTGGCTGTCCTCTTGTAGATCTTGGCTTTGGGATCCAACTTCACATACTCGTCGCGTACACTGCTGAACTGCAGCTCTTCCTTGCTCCCAAGGCAGAGAAATCCTCCGTGGACGAGGCTCTCGGTGAACAGGCCGAGGGCCCGATTCTGCAGCTCCCGATTGAAGTAGATCAGCACATTGCGGCAGAGGATCAGCTGCATGTCCCCGAAGACATGGTCCGAAGCCAGGTTGTGATTGGAGAACGTGAGGCGCTTCTTCAGCTCGGCGTCCATCGCTGCGGCGTCGTATTGGGCGTGGTAATAGAGCGAGAATGACTTCTTGCCCCCCGCCAGCTGATAGCTCTCGGTGGCCTTGCGCAAGGAGTCGAGGTCGTAGATGCCCTCTTTGGCGATGGACAACGAGCGGTCGTTGAAATCGGTGGCGTAGAGCGTGGCTCGTTCTAGGAGCCCCTCCTCTTTGAGGACGATGGCCAGCGAATAGACCTCTTCGCCCGTCGCGCAGCCGGCGTGCCAGACTTTGAAATGCGGCCAGGTTTTGAGCAGCGGGACCACGTTCTCCCTGAAGGAGAGATAAAAGAACGGGTCGCGAAACATCTCGGTCACGGTCACCGAGAGGGTCTGGGCCAGCTGCGAAAAGAACCCCTCGTCGTAGAGCACCTTGGGGATCATCTCGGCGATGGTGGCGCACCCAGACGTGTGCTGGAAGACCCGCGTGCGCCGCTCGATCGACGCCCTCGCGTACGAGCGAAAGTCGTAGCCGTAGCGCCGGAAGACGGCCTCCAATAGGAGGTCGATCTCGATGTGCTCTCTCTCTGCTCGATTCAAAGAAGGTCTCCTCTTGGTGGTAGGTCAACGGTAGAGCCATACCCTCATGATGGAGATCAGTCGGCTTTGGTCGACGGGCTTCGAAAGGTAGTCATTGGCGCCAGCAGCGATGCATTTGGCGCGGTCCTCCTTCATGGCCTTGGCGGTCAGCGCGATGATGGGCAGGCGGCGGAACTTGTCCTGGGCGCGGATCTTGGCAATGGCCTCGTACCCATCCATCACCGGCATCATGATGTCCATCAGCACCAGGTCGATGTCGGAGTTTTTTTCAAGGAGCTCGAGCGCCTTGGCCCCATTCTCGGCCTTGAGCGGCTTCATCCCTCGCCCGGACAGGAACTGGGACATCGCAAAGACCGTCCGCATGTCGTCGTCGACCACCATGATCTTCTTGTCTCTGAGGAGCTCGTCGGTGTCGTGCAAGTTGCGGATGATCTGGCGTTTGCTCTCGGGCATCCGGCTCACGACCCGGTGCAGGAACAGCGACACCTCGTCGAGCAGCCGCTCCTGCGAGCGCACGTCTTTGATGACGATGGACTGCGCGTGCTCGCGCAGGCCAGCCTCTTGTTCTCGCGTCAGGTCTCGCGCCGTGTGGATGATCACGGGGGGCGTTGCCAGACCCTCCTCCTCGAGGAGCTCGAGCAGCGTCAAGCCGTCCATGTCTGGCAACCCCAGGTCCAGGACCACGCAGTCGTAGGTGTTGGCGCGCATCGCGGCGAGCGCCTGTTTGCCCGTCTCCGCCTCGTCCACCTGCACGTCGTAGTTGCCGATGAGCTTGACGGTACGCTGCCGCTGGTCCGGGTCGTCTTCGACCACCAACAGCCGACGAGGTTTTCCGGCCGACACTTCCTCGAGTTTCCGGAACGCCTCGGCCAAGCTCTCCTTGGTGAGGGGCTTGGTGGCGTGGCCCACTGCACCTTGGCGCAAGGCCTCGGCAGAGGCCTCCTCGACTGAGACAACGTGGACGGGGATGTGTCGGGTGCGGGTGCTGGCCTTGAGCTCCGCCAAGACCGCCCAACCGTCCATCCCGGGCAGGCGGAGGTCCAAAATGACGGCCATGGGGAGGTGTTTCGAGGCCAGCTCCAGGCCGGCTTCCCCTGTTGGCGTGACCAGCGCTTTGAAGCCCTTGTCGTGGCAGCTTTGATAGAGAATCTTGGCGAAGTTGGGGTCATCCTCGATGACTAAGATCACTTGGTCTCCATCCCGTAGGTGCTCTCGGTCGTCCTCGATCTGCAAGGCGGAGACGGTCTCCTTGGTGAGCTCGACGCGGGACGTGGAGTGAACTTTCGTGGGACTGGAGGGCACCTCTCGTTTGAACGGGGCGCGTTCGGTGTCGGGCGACAAGGGCAGGTATAGGGTGAACGTCGACCCTTGCCCGAGCTCGCTGGTGATGCCAATTTTCCCCCCCAACAGGCGGGCGAGCTCTCGTGAGATGGACAACCCCAGTCCAGTGCCACCGTACCTCCTCGCCGTTCCTCCCTCGGCCTGCTGGAACGCCTCGAAGATGAGCTTCTGCTTCTCGTGTGCGACCCCGATCCCGGTGTCACTGACCGCAATCGCTAGGCAATTCGCTGCGACGAGACCGCTACGGCCAAGGTTCGTCCCGGCGAGCGGCCGACCGAAGTGCACCCGGATTGTCCCCACCTCCGTGAACTTGATGGCGTTGGAGAGCAGGTTCTTGACGATCTGGTCGAGTCGCTTGCGGTCGCTGGAGAGGGTCGTCGGGCAATCACTGTCGGCGGTCAGCTCCAGCGCCAGCCCCTTCTTCTCGACCATGTGGCCGAACCAAGCGCGGTAGCTCTCCATGAGGTCTTCGATCTTGACGGAATGAATCTGCACGTCCATCCGTCCGGCCTCGATCTTGGAGAGGTCGAGGATCTCGTTGATCAGGTTGAGCAGGTCGTTGCCGCCGCCGTGAATGATCTGGGCCGAGTGCACCTGCTCTGGCGAGAGGTTGCCCTCCTTGTTCTCGGTGAGCCCCTGGGCGAGGAGCAACAGGCTGTTGAGCGGGGTCCGCAGCTCGTGGGACATGTTGGCCAGGAACTCGGACTTGTATTTGCTCGCCAGCGCCACCTCTTCGGCCTTCTCTTCGATGTCCTTGCGGGCCAGCTCCACAGCTCGCTTCTGGCGCTCGAGCAGCTCGTTCTTCTCCTCGAGCTCTTCATTGGTGACCTGCAGCTCTTCTTGCTGCGACTTGAGTTCTTGCTCGGACTGGCCCAGGCGCTGGGTCTGCTCCTCCAGCTCCTCGTTGGAGACGCGCAGCTCCTCTTGTTGCGTCTGCAGCTCCTCGGCCAACTTTTGCGCTTCCTGCAGCGCCCGCGCCAACGCCGTTCGGCTGTCGGCGGTCTGCACCGAGATGCCCAGCGCAGGCATGGCCAATGACAGATATTCCAGCTCCTTTTCGGTCATCTCGTTGAGGGTGCCGAGCTCGATGACGCCCTTGATTTGGTCCTCGTAGGAGAAAGGTGTCACGCAGATGAAGCGGGGCACCTGGTCACCCAAGCCAGAGGTCACTCGGAGGTAGTCCTCAGGCACGTTCTTGAGGAGGATCTGCTG
>PFUG01000448.1 GCA_002789955.1 Deltaproteobacteria bacterium CG_4_9_14_3_um_filter_63_12
TGCCGGGGGGACATCAACACAGGAATTTCGGCGCGGAGCGCCGACACTTCGCCAGGCTTCGGCGCTTCAGCGCCAGCCGCACACGGCCACGCTACAACAGTGCCGCGCGCGACCGCAACCCTCGTTTCATTCCCTGTGGGTGGCCGCAGGCCATGGTCGGGCTCACATGGGAAAAGGTCCGGCACGGACCCCATCAGCTCGGCGATAAGGTCGAACCCAGACCCACCGCAGACCCCAAGAGCAAATTCGAAGCTCTCTCTTGCGGTGGGCGCCGCCTTCCACTACACCCTACGCTTCAGCGAGCGAGCGCCTCAGCCGCTCGGCAGCGAGGACCCCATGCGCAGTCTCACGAAGATCTTCAAGCCCTTGGCGATGTTCGCCCTCCTCTTGCTCGCGGGCCTTCTCCCCGCCTGCGGCGGCGGGCAAGTCACGGTCTGGGATGCTCCCTCCTCCAGCGAGGCCGAGTCCGCCTACCGCGAAGCCCTCGCCGTCATGGAGTCCGGCCAGTACATCGAGGCCATGAAGCAGTTCAACGAGCTGCGGCTGAAGTTCCCGTTCTCCAGCCGCTGGACGACCCTCGCCGAGCTGCGCCTGGCGGACATCCAGCTCAAGCAGAGCCGCAACGCGCTGGCCGCCGAGAGCTACCGGGCCTTCATCAACAGCCACCCAACCCACGAAGAGGTCCCTTACGCCTACTATCAAATCGGCCTCGCCTACTACGACGATATGCCCAGCGACATCTTCCTCTTGCCTAGACCCTGGCAGCGTGAGCTCGACTCCGCTGAGCAAGCCGAGGGCGCGCTGAAGCGCTTCGTCGAGGCCTACCCCGACTCCAAGTACGTCGAAGAGGCAATGCCCAAGCTCGACGAGGTCCGCGAGCGGCTCGCCCGACACCAGCTCTACGTGGCCGAGTTCTACGAGAAGCGCGGCGCCTCCCGCGGCGCCATGAACCGACTCACCGGCCTGCTCAACGACTACGAGACCTCCCCCGTTCACGACCAGGCCCTCTTCCTCCTGGCCCGCACCTACATGGATCTCAACGACTTCCAGAGCGCCGCCGGCATTCTGGTCGTGCTGACCCAGCGCTACCCCGAGTCCGACTTCGCCGAGGACGCGCGAGTTTGGCTCGCCGAGAACAACCTCAGCGACGCCGCCCCCTTCGACGCGTTCGCCACCCCAAGCAACTAGGCGCGAAAGGCAGCTCAATGTCCCACTCGCCCAACCTCATCGCCCTCATCGACCTCGCCATCACCGAAGACCTCAGCGGCGGCGATGTCACCACCGACGCGCTCTTCGACGGCAGCGAGCACAGCGAAGCCGAGCTGGTCGGCAAGGAGCCCCTGATCTTCGCCGGCGGCCCCATCTTCGCCTACGTCTTCGAGCGCATCGGTGGGCTTCCGGGCTCCGCGGGATTGGCTACAGTCACCCTCCTCGTCAAGGAGGGCGAGGCCGTGGAGAAGGGGCGCCGGTTGGCGTCCATGCAGGGGCCGACGACCACGCTGCTCAAGGCCGAGCGCCTCGGCCTCAACCTCCTGCAGCGCATGTGCGGCGTCGCCACCCAGACCCGCGCCTTCGCCGACGCGCTGGGCCCGCGCGCCCACATCACCGACACCCGCAAGACCACACCAGGCCTGCGTGAGCTCGAACGCTACGCCGTCCGCGTCGGCGGTGGCCGCAACCATCGCTGCAACCTCGGCGGCGGCGTCCTCCTCAAGGAAAACCACCTGCGCGCCGCGGGCGGCATCGAGCCCGCCATCGACGCCGTGCGCCGCGCCGCGCCCCACTCCTTGCGCATCGAGGTCGAGGTCACCACCCTCGCCGAGGTCGACCAAGCGCTCGCCGCAAAGGCCGACATCATCATGCTCGACAACATGGACATCCCAACCATGGAAGAAGCGGTCCGACGCATCGCTCACCGTGCCATCATCGAGGTCAGCGGCAACGTCACTCTGGCGCGGCTCCCTGCGTTGAGACTGCTCGATGTGGACTTCGTCTCGAGCGGTGCCCTCACCCACTCGGTCAAGGCGTCAGACATCTCGATGCTTTTCAAGATCTGAAACTTCGACACAGCCAGTTTGCTGAGCTTCTTGAGCCCAAGCCCGTGCCTCTCGCAGTACCCGACGGAGGCGTCGGCGTGCGGTCGTCAGCCAGCAAAGGACGGGGACTGTCGCTGGATTTCGTCGAGAATCTAAACCCGCTGTTGTGATTCACTTGACCGGGCGGTATGTTCCGTCGATCCCTCCCTCTGATCACAGGTACATAACAGCGATGAAATGCCCTCGAGTGCTGTGGCTCTGCTCGGTGCTGCTGCTGGTGTGTTTGGGTTGCGACGACGGCGCGAAAGGCCATAGCGAAGATGCTCTGGAGTTCATCTCGCAGATCAAAGTCGCTACCCTGGCCTTCGACATCAGTGAGAACGCCTTCGCAGGGGAGCTCGAAAAGAAGCCCTACCCGCCGTGGGATGTGGTCGCAACGGATATGGATTTGGATGGTGACGTCGATGTCTTGATCAACTGGCATCACCTGCAGCGCCCTGAGCTTTTCGAAAACATCGGTGGCAACTTGGTGCTCAAGAATCCGCGGAGCGACGATCGGTCTGGCTTCTATGACAATGACCGGGTGCCGGAGCTGTTCGAGAAGCAAGACATCATGTTGGCCAGCATCGATCCCAAGCAAGAGGGGATCTATGTCTGGCACGACTTCGACCGGCTCGAGTCGTGGAATGTCTACATCGTGCCCTCCGCTGCAGGGGACTACGATCTCGAGCTGCACGGCAACGTCGCGGTCATCGAGAAGAACATCGATCCGGCCTACTACACCCCTGTCGACAACAAGACCTTCATCGTTCACGAGTCGACCCTCACACAGCCGCTGCACATCAGGCTCAAGCTCAACGTGATCTGCCACACGTTGGCTTTGGACGCGACTCCGAAGGAGGGCATGACGACGTTCCCAGTTATCTATGCGGGGATGCAGCAGGTCCCCTTCACCGCGGGTTATGTCGCCCTCACCAAGCCCGACCCGCACGGAGTCGTATGGGTCGACGGGATGGGTTCCCCAGAGCCCGAGCTCTACTTCAGTCGCGGCTCGGTGCGCGGCATGCTGGTGCCCCCGGAACCCGGCAAGATCGACCAGTTCTTTACCTGGTCCTCGGACACGCATCGCATGGAGTTCACCTATCAAGATGCGGTGCCTAGGGATCATGGCCGAGGGCGGCAGGTTGCCTGGTTCGACGCCGACCACAAAGGCAGCAACGAGCTCCTGGTCAGTGCCTACCTGAGCAACAACAGGCTCCTCACGGTTGAGGGAGACACCCTGGTCGACATCGCAGAAGGCATGAACCTCGCGAAGCCGTTCATGAACTTCGCCGTTCTCGACCTCGACGAGGACGGCTGGGACGACCTGATCACTTTGGACGTCGGCGGCCTCTTCGTCGCGCTGAACAAAGAGGGGCAGTACTTCGAGTTTCATCCAGGAGAAGAATTCGGGTTGGCCCTTCCCTTCACGATGACCGACGTCTCCTGGGAGAGCTCGGTGGCGCTCCATGTACTCGACCTGGACAACGACGGTGACCTCGATATCTGGCTCACTGGACTCCGACCGTTCGAGTCCGTGAAAGGGGACCCCTTCTCCATGGTCTTCTACCAACGAGACAAGCTACACTTCGAGGACATCACCGAGAAACTCGGGATGAGTGACATCCAAAGCTTTCGCTATGTCCTCCCCGGCGATTTCGACAACGACGGGCTCGTCGACGGCTTTGGGCTCGGTGCGTCGTTGGTGCTGCTGAAGAACTTGGGCCCTGCTGGCTTCCAGACCATCGAGCCCGATCCCGTCGTGCTCCTTCAGGATGAGACCGTCGGCTTCGTCGCAGACCTCGACAACGATGGGTGGCTCGACGCCATCACCGCCATGGGCAAGCGGCTGCGCATCTCCAACAAATCGACGGGCAACAGCGCACTGATGGTGTACTTGACCGCCGACGGGGTGCAGCCTATCGGTGCAATCGTGCGAGCCTACTACGCCAACGGCTCCGTTCGCGCCCAGCGCTATGGCTCGGCGGCGAGCACCCGTTGGTCCCAGACCTTGCTCCCTCTACATTTCGGTATCCCCCTCGACGGCGCCATTCGGGAAATCGGGATCGTGTGGCCTGGAGATTCCGAGGAAATTCGCACTTCTGTGGAGATCGGGCAGACTGTGCTGAGCCTGAAGCGCTAAGTCTTTCGGGGGAATGAGATGGTCGTGAATTTATCGTCAGCAGAACGCACACTCGCCACTTACGAAGTGGTCGTCGAGAGGGCTTTCGAGCAAGTCCTCGAAGCCAGCCAGGTCTGGGCCAGGGCGCTGCTCGTGCAGCTGCCTATCCGACTCGCTGTGGCGCAAGAATCGGAGTGCCCCTACCTCTACGATGAGGAAGTGCAACACGAGGTCGACGCGCGCTTCGACGAATTCAAAGACCAGATTCCGGGCGAGCTCGTAGAGGGACTGCGCGGCTCACCTCTGCTCGACATGGACGGGATCCTAGCACGCTTCACCGCCCTCTTGGAGCCCGCGCGTAGCGTGCTCTTCGCGGCTGGGTACGAAGCGCTGGCCGATCCGCTGCCCCTCGAGGACGACCCAGAGCTGTTGCTGATGATCGAGGCCGTGACGGCCTTCACCATCAGCTGCGAGCTGCGAGACGAAGCGCGTAGCGCGCTGGAGTTCCAGGAGAAGAATCCCGGCGAACTCGAGCTACGCGATGAGAAAGATCCCTCCGAGAACCCCGAGGATGAGCTGTCTTAGGGAGCCGTGAGGTCGACGAAATAAGGGGGCTGGACGCGATCCGCGCGGTAAGTCCCCCAGCCCGGCGGAAGCTCGAGCTGCCAAACCACGTCTTTGGCCTTGGTGACCTCGAAGAGCTCCGTACTGATACTGGTGCTGCGCTGCCCGAACGTGCCCAGGGTGTTGCCGTTCGCGAGGCGGTCCGCGTCACCCCAGATGGGGTTGTAGAGCGCTGGCGTCGGCGCCCACTCCCACACGACCTGCGCAGTCTTGGCCGTCTCGTCATAGCTCAGCTCGAGCAGGCGCGAGCTGGGTCGATGCTCGTCGTCGCCGTTGTCGAAGAGGAGGATGTTGCCATTGCTCTGGATCTCCGGCGCGTGCTGACGATAGAAGTAGGCGCTGGTGTCCATGGCGAACTCCCCGTTGAGTCCCAAGGCCCAGACGACCTCGTTGGTGTCCAGGTTGGCCTTGAACAGCGAGTGCTGACTGCGCGACGAGAGCAAGACCGCGTCCTCGTTGGGGAAGGGCTCTATGGCGTTGAGGTGGCTCCAGTCCGACTCGTAGACCGGCGGCGTCCAGAGCTTGCAGAAGGGGAAGCGGTACAGCTCTTCGCCGGTGGTGCGATTCATCTCGACCATGTGGCCGCCGCCGAACCCACCGGAACATTGCGCCGCGGGCACATCGACCAAGTATCGCAGTCGCTCCGTGTCAGCCCCAGGGAAACGGCAGTCGTGGTGAGCGTCTTGACTGTTCTCCCAGACCACCTCGCCCGACCACGCGATCTCCGTGAAGGGGATGGAGACGCGAGTCCCGCAGACGAAGACGCCGCTGTCCATCATGAAAATTTCGGTGTCGGCGCCCGAGTTGGGGACGCTCAGTTGGTGGTACCAACGGTAGCGGCCTTGGGGATCGACGATGGCCACGGTGAGCGGGACGCCGTCGAAACCGTTGGTGAGGTTGAGCAGGGTCCACCCTGGCTCCATGGAGTCCTCGAGGTGGACCTTGGCGTCGAGGGTGGGCAGAGAGCCCATGAGTGGCCCTGGTGAGAGGGTCTCGTCTTGGCGGCCCAGGGCGCCCTTGTTCTCGGTCCACGAATCGACGCGCAGGTTGCAGTCTAGGCCGTCCATGAGGCCCATCACCAGGATACTGTGCTCGGTGCGCAAGCTCTGATCGTCGTAGCGCGCGTTGATTTCTGTGCCGCAGAGCAGCGTCAGCTCGCTCGTCGCGGGCTGCGCGGTGCCCCACTCGACGAAGAACGAGAGGGTGTTCGACGGGTTCTGGACCACGGAGAGGTTCTCGAGGGGCATGTCCTGCACGCCGACCAGGTCCTCGACCTCGAAGCCGATATCTTCGGTCGCTAGGATCTTCTTCTCTTCCGGGTCGCAGCTGATGAAGAGACACGCCACGACGAGCAGCGCACCGAAGGCGATGAGGGTTGGAATCGATCGCAAGAGAGCCTCCAGGGGTCAGGGGTTGCCTCGTACTCGAGACGCGCGGAAGTCTAGTCAGACCCTGGGAGTGGGTCAAACCGGCCAAACGAACCCCTACTCAGGAGCAAAAAGTCCGTATATCAAGAACATGGCCCAACCTTGACAGCAACTGGTCGTTCGCTATGGTGACGCGCATTTCACGCGCACTCTCAATCACCTGGTACACGCTCATCGTACCCCTGCCCACGGATTGCTCATGCTCACGCGAAAATTGCTCCTGCTCCTCTCGCTCTTTGCGCTCGGTCTCGGGATCGCGGCGTGTGACGACGACGGCGACAAGAAGAACGCCACCCCAGATGCCGACACCACCACCGACCTGGCGGAGGTCCTCGATGACGTCGATGTCCTCGACGACATCGATATCCACGACGTCCCCGTCGACCAGACGGCACCGACGATCAGCAACATCATCCTCACCGAGAACCCGGCCAACCACCTCAGCGCCAGCCTCGAGTTCGAGACCAACGAGCTCGCCACCGCGCAGATCAGCATCAGCAGTGCGACTGGCCACGCGTGGACCCTCGCCGCTGGCGACACTTTCGCCACCGCCTTCGCTGTCGACTTGCTAGGCTTCCGCGCAGACAGCGCCTACACCGTCACCATCTCTGCCACCGACGAGGCTGGCAACGTCGGTACGGACGACACCTCCACGTTCACCACGGCGCCCTTGCCCAGCGACTTCCCTCCTCTCGAGGTGATCACCGCCCAATCCGCGGCCATGGCCCCTGGCTTCACCCTCTTCGACGTGTTCCGTTGGGTCCCCACCCAGCAAGGCCCGGACGGCACCTACGGCCTCTACCTCATGCTCGACAACGAAGGCGAGGTCGTCTGGTACTACCACCCCAGCCACCGCCCCGAGGACATTCGACGTCTCCCCAATGGTAACCTTCTCTACAATCACAGCGAACACAGCATCGTCGAGATCGACATGATGGGCCGCGTCATCCACGAATGGTACGCCGACCGCATGGGCGGAACGGTTCCCGATGGCGCCATCGCCGTGGACACCGACACCTTCCACCACGAGGTCGCCCCTCTTCCCAATGGCAACTTCATCGCGTTGAGCACAGAGGCCAAGACCCTCACCCCCACGGACTGCCCTGCCTACGATGCCGACTACCTGGTCGTTGGCGACGTGATCGTCGAGTTCGTCCCGGCCACTGGCGAAGTCGTCAACCGTTGGTCCCTCTTCGACATGATCGATCCGTGCCGCCGTATCGATCACGGCTTCAAGTCAACCTTCTGGGAGCAAGCCTATGGCGGCGACACCGTGCCGACCACTGCTGACTGGACCCACTCCAACGCTGTGGTCTACGACGAAGCCAACAACGTCGTCATGGTCTCCACCCGTCACCAAGACTGGGTCATCGCCTTCAAATACGCCGATGACACCAACGGAAGCTCTGGCGAGGTCCAGTGGATGCTTGGCGACGAGGGCAACGCGGGCGACTACAACGGCAACAACAGCTTCACACTCAGCGGGACCGACGCCGACTGGAGCTACCACACCCACGCCCCAGAGCTCACCAAAGACGGCAACATCCTCCTCTTCGACAACGGCAACCTGCGCCCCGGCACCAACTTCGACGACACCGACGCCGCTGGCAACGCTGACCTGCCCTACAGCCGCATCGTCGAATACAGCCTCGACACCACCAACTGGACCGCTGAGCAGACCTGGGTCTACAAAGACTTCATGGAGACCGACGCCAACGGCGCCGACATCTTCTACTACGCCCCCTTCGTAGGCGACGCTGACGAGCTCTCCAACGGCAACGTCCTCGCCGACTTCGGTGGCCTGGTCGATCCCCACTCCGACGCCATTGGGAGCCCCGTCGAGAAGAAGTACGCCCGCATCCTCGAGCTCACCAAGGACGCCGTTCCTAGCGTCGTCTTCGAGGTTCAGATCATGGATCCTGCAGCCACCGACTTCGTCGGCTATACTGTCTACCGCGCCGAGCGCCTCGAGACGCTCGAGCCGTAAACTCCGCTGCCGATCATTGTCCACCGAGCCGGAGCGGCTAGCGCTGCTCCGGCTCTGTTACAGGTGATTCCTCATGCGCTCGACTTTCATTTCGCTGCTCGCCTGCTCCATCCTCGGACTCCTTGCCGTCGCCTGCGATGACGGCGAGAAATCGACGCCCACCGACGTCGCCGTGGACGGCACCCTCGAAGACCTAGGAGCTCCCGAAGTCGACGTGGATGTCGCCCCCGAGGACACCGTCGCGCCCGAATTCCGGGACGTCAGGGTCACCCTCGTGGTGGGGGACATCAGCAAAGAGGTCGACCTCAACCAGCGCTCCCAAACTCGAGTGCTCGAGACGGGCACGCAGCTCGAGTTCCACGTCTTCGTGAAGGACGACAAGACCCCTGTCGACGCCGTCTTCGTCGAGGTCGTCGATGAGGCTGGCGTCGCCATTGACGGCCAGACCCCCGTCCTGCGCAACGGCCTCTGGAACCTCTCGCTGCCAGCCCCCATGGGCACCACTATCACCATCGCCGCCACCGACCTGGCCGGCAACCGCGCCATCTTCCCCAACCCTCTGGTGTTGCCCACCCATACCGACGCCATCGTGCGGGATTGGGTCACACGCTTCTTCGATGTGAACCAGACCATCGAGTTCACCGACACCATCACCTACACCGCGGACACCTGGTGCGAGGCGCGCCATGCCCTCCCTCACCGCGGTGGCACCTGGGTGCTGGAAGCCGATGGCCGCCTGCGCCTCAGCCTGCGCCACGAATTGGACTGCAGCACCGCCAACTTCGGCACCGAGTGGGACAGCATCGAGAGTGAGACACTCGCGCTGCCCTACGTCGACGACACTTACTTCCACGAGCAGGTCTTCGTGCGCACCGCCGGCGGCCCGACGCTGGTTGGCACCTGGGCACGCACCGTGGAGACCTTCCTCCCTGGCGCCAATGGCCTCGCGCTCGCCCACACCACCATCACCACACTAGAGTTCGCCGAGACCACCTGGCTCGAGACCACCCAAGGCACCGATCACACCGCCGCCGACGCCGTCACAGAGAGCACCCGAGCCGGCACCTGGCTGCTCGCCGTCAACCAGAACTACGAAGACTGGGACGGCGGCTTCCTCGACAGACAGCTCACCACAGTCGACGGCGTGGTCGTCCCCCCCGAGCGCCTCTTCGAGGTCATCGGCATCCGCGGCGAGGCGCTGCTGATCCTGCCCCGCGTCGACCCGGCGAAATAGCAATTTCCCGGCCCTGTAAGGGCCGAACATAATAGGGGTCGGGGGCAAGTCTCGCTCTGCACGGGAGATGATTCTGCAGGAGCCCCGTTTCACGTGCAACAGAGGGCGGCATACTCAGTGAAGACCTGGGGTTGCACTGATTCGGGCTGTCGCGACCGAGTCCCGTTCGACGAATCGTATGCGGACCCATTCGTTTTCTGTTACACAATCAGTACTTTGACAGTTTATTCGCCCTTGGACTTTTGCACCCGAAAGCCATGAACATCGACTCCCCCATCACCATGCCCCACAGCATCGCCTCGCGCTACGAGGTGCTGGAGTGCATTGGGCAAGGGGGCATGGGTTTGGTCTACCGAGGGATTGGGCTCGAGGACAACCGCGAAGTCGCCATCAAGGTCATCGATCCCAAGCACCTGACCGAGCCAGGATGTCGGCGCGGCTTCATCCGAGAAGCCCGCGCGATCCTGCGCCTTCGCCACCCCAACGTCGTCGAGCTCATCGACTTCGACGCGCCGCACCAGGACGCGGCGTTCTTGGTCACTGAGTTCATCTGCGGCGGGAACATGGGCCAATGGCGAGAGCACTGGCCGGGCTGGACGGCGCTCCTGCAGGCCACGGACTGCGTGCTCGCCGCGCTCGGCTACGCCCACGCCCGCTCCATCGTCCATTGCGACATCAAGCCCGAGAACGTGCTGCTCACCATGGAGAACACCGGCATCGTCGCCCGCCTGGCGGACTTCGGCGTCGCTCGGCTCGCGGCCCACAGCTACAGCAACCTGGGCTCGGCCCAGTGGCGCACCGACGAGCTCACTGGGACCCCCACCTACATGGCCCCAGAGCAGGCGGAGGGCTACCTCGGCGCCTTCGGAGCCTGGACCGACCTCTATTCGCTGGGCGTCGTCCTCTACGAGATCCTCGTCGGCGCTCCACCCTTCGAGTCGACCTCCGTGACGGGCATCCTCATCAAGCAGATGCAGGAGGACGCGCCCCCCATGCGAACCCGCGAAGGGGTGCCCGAGTTGGCAGGCTTCGCCGAGATCGTGAGGCGCATGCTCTGCAAAGATCCGTGGGATCGGCCGCGCTTCGCCACCACACTTCGCGACGAGCTCGCTGGCTTCATCGAGCAGGCCAAGGTCCTCGACGAGGGCTGCGAGCTCGCCGGCCTCGATGACTTCGTCTCCATGGGGAACCGCCCCACCGGAAACATCCCCGCCAAGATCGCCACGCTGCCGTCCATTGGGCGAGTTCACAATCCTTGGACTCGGCAAGAAACCCAATCGACGGGACTCAAAGCGCTCCGCACTCGGGACATCGCTTTGGTCAGTCGCACCGACGAGCTGCAGACCCTGGTCAACGCCAGCCAGTGCGTGCTGCGCGACCGGACCCCTTATGTCGTGCTCCTGCACGGCCCCGCTGGAATCGGCAAGTCGCGGCTGGCACAAGCCCTGCGCGAGGTCCTCGAAGAGAGCGGGGAGATGCAGACCTGGTCGGGCTCTTACCGCGTCGAAGCCGGCCTCACCACCGCCGGATTGCGAGGCGCCATCGAGGCCTTCTACCTCTGCCTCGGGCTGGGCCGCGAACGCACCGCAGAGGTCTTGGCCGAGCGGCTCGAGCGCCTGGGCGCCACCGACCCATGGGAGCGCGACGCCCTGCTCGACTGGTTCCGCCCCAAAGACCATGAAAGAGCGCACCTCTCCGACGCCTCCGTCGTCGGCCTCTGCCTCCGCGCCGCCAAGCGCGCCTCGCGCCGACACCCCCTCTACATTTGGCTCGACGACGTCCACAACGCCTTCGACTTCCAGGTCCTCGCCTTCGTCGAGCGCCTGCTGGGCCAGATCCCCACCCCGGACGACGAGCGCCACCCCAAAGTCCTGCCCGCCCTCGTCGTGCTCTCCTACCGCGACCTCGACGACACCAGCGATCCTACGGGGACCTCCCGCGAACGCCTGCAACGCCTGGCCGTCCACGAGCGCGTGAGCGAGCTGACCATTGGCACCCTCTCTGACTTCTCGATCACCAAGCTGTTGGTCGAAGAGGTGGGCCTGCCCAACGCCCAAGCCAAGCGCATCGCGCAGCAGTGCGACGGCAAGCCCTTCCTCGCCTTGCAGGCCGCACGCGCCACCGTCGAACTCGACGACCTGAGGCAACGCGGCAGCAGCCGTCCCCTCGGGCCCTGCGTGGTCTCCAACGACGACTTCGAGCTCACCGAGCCCTCACGGCCGATTATCGTCAGCCCCCTCTCGAGCGGCCGGCTCTTGGCGGGCTGCCTGCGAGACGCGCTCGAGAAGATGCCCTCCCCAAGCGGTCTGCGCGTGCTCGGAATGGCCGCCCTGCTCGGGCCGCGCATCAGCTTGCCAATCCTCCGCACGGCCCTCGACGCCGCTTGGCCCGACGAGCCTTGGGCCAGCTTCTTGCCCACCATTCTGCGGGACTCCGCGGCGGCGGGCTTGCTCGACGACGACGGCGAGAACGACATGATCGAGCTCAGCCATCAGCCCCTGACGCGCCTGCTCTCCGGCGAGCTGGCCCGCGTCGGCGACGCAACCACCGCGCACCAAGCCGCGGCCGAGGCCCTGCGGCGCCACTTCGGCGACGTGCAGGGACGCGCCGCCTCGGACCGCGCGCGACACCTCTTCATGGCCGACTGTCGAGACGACGCCTGGGCTCTCATGCGCTCGGCCATCGACGAGGCTGTCGAGCACAACCGCTACGGCAACGCCGTCTCCCTCGCCAAGGAGCTGCGCGCCTGGCTCGACGAGTGGAAGGTCCCGCTGCACGCCGAGCGCCGCGGCGAAATCCAGCGAGCGCTGGCCTGGGCCGCGATTCGCTGCGGCGCGCTCATCGAGGCCGCCAAACACATCGCCACCGAGAAGAAGCGGCGCACCAACCAAACCTCCGTCCTGGCCGAACGCGCCCTGCTGCAAGGCGAGCTGCACGACGGCCGGGGCGAGCTCGCCTTGGCCGTCCGCGCCTTCGAGCTGGCGCGCGTCACCTACCTGAAGCTGGACGACAAGAAGCACGCCTGTCAGGCCCGCTTGGGCCTGGCCAAGACCCTGCGCGCCCAAGGCGAGCTCGACCAGGCCCTCAAAGAAGCCGAAGAGGCCTTAGCCGGCTTCGCCTCGGTGCGCGACGTCCTCGGGCGCGCCGCCAGCCTGCGCGTCCTCGGCCAGATCTACGTCCTCGGCAACCACCTCGAGCGCGCCCAAACCAGCTACGAACAGGCCCTCGCCCTCTACTCCGGCAACGTCGACCTGCACGGCACCGCCGACGCGCAGCGAGGGCTCGGCGGGCTCTTCGTCGAGCTCGGCGACGCCCAACGCGGACGCGACCTCCTCGAAGAGGCCCAGAAAGGCTACGAGACCGTCGGGGACCTGCACGGCGTCGCCCACTGCTGGAGAGGCATCGCGCGCACTCGCCGCATGCGCGGCCAGGTCGACGTCGCCATCGCCCTGCTCGACAAGGCTGCCAAGCTCTTCGAGCAGCTCGGGTCGCCGCTGGGCGCCGCGGCCTGTCACCTCGACCTGGCCAGCATCCTGCGCAGCATCGAGGACTTCACCAGCGCCACAGACCACCTCGAGGCCGCCGTCGAAAGCTATCAGCGAGCCCAAGACGAGCGAGGAGTCGCCAGCTGCCTGACCACCCTCGGCAACGTCCTGCTCGACGCTGGGCACGTCCACCTCGCCATCGAGCGCCACGAACAGGCGCTCAAGATGTTCTGGCGCACGGGCTATCAGCCCGGCGTGCTGCTCGCCCGCTTGAACCTCGGCCACGCCCACATGACCGCCGGACACTTCGACAAGGCCAAAGAACTCCTGCTGCAAGTCGAGACCGACGCCCGCAAGGCCAAGGACTGGGTGCTCTCCCAGACCGCCGCCGCCTACCTCGCGCTGAGCGACGCCAAGGCCGGCGACTTTAACGCCGCGAGAGAGAGCTTCAAACGCGCCGTCAACAAGCGTTACAATGTCGTCAGCGAAGAGATCGGCGTCGCCCTCGAGCGGCTCTCCGAGGTCTTTGGGAATCTCGCGCCAGACGAGCTCGATTTTGCGGTTGAAGCACTTCGAGAGGCCGAGCGTCACTTCGAGCAGGTCGGACAGCGCGCCTCCCAGCGGCGAGCCTCCCGCAACCGGGTCGACCTCGCCTCCAAGATGGGCGACACCACGAGGAAGAGATGAGAGCACTCCAACACATCGGCTTCGCCTTGCTCCTCGCGCTGAGCGTCGGCGGCCTCACCGCACCCGCGCACGCCGAGCCCAAGCCGGGTGCCGAGAAGCCCAAGAACAATAAGCACCACGACGCCAAGGATGCCGCCTACATCGTCGTGCAGGCGACCTTCGCCAACACCACCGTCACCATCAACGACGAGCCCTACCCGGAGAACAGCAAGGTCGGTGCAGTGGTCGTCGCCAACAAGACCTACGAGGTGGTGGTCACCGACAAGAAGAGCAGCTCGACCAAGCGCTACGCGGTCACACTCGAGCGCGGCGAGGCGCGGGTCATCATCGTCGACCTGTCCGGGGGCACGGCCGGAGGCGGCGCCGCGGCCTATCCCACCACCGTCACGGCCAATCAGCCCGTTCCTGAGACCGGCGAAGCGGAGGAGGGCAGCAGCCAGGGCTTTCTCACCGTCAACGCCAGTCCGACGGCGCAGGTCTACATCGACGGCAAGCTCGTGGCGAGCAAGACCCCGCTGGTCAAACACTCGGTGGGCATGGGCAATCACACCGTCCGCGTCTACTACGTCGACCTCAAGAAGTTCAGCGAGACCAAGCGCGCCATGATCAGCGAGGGCCGACACGTCAACCTCTACTTCCAAAACGCCGAGTGACCTCGCCCGCAAATCGCGTCGATGAGCTGCGCCGCCGACACGCCCTCGAGCCCCTCGATCTCGAGGGCGCCAGCGCGCTCGCCAAGGCGCTGGCCAGGGGTGGTGACGAGCTCGGGGCGCGCCAGGTGCTGCTGGCCACGGCCAAGGCTCGAGATGCGGCCGGCCTGCCGCTCTCAGAGGCCTTGTTTCAGGGGCTCTTGGTGTTGCCTGCGGGCAGCGGCGCGCTGCGCAGGCTAGTCACTTTCGAGCTGGCAGAGATCTTTGGCGATGCCACGAACAAGCGGCACGCCGCCTTCGTCGGCGCGTCCATGGCCGTGGACGCCAGCGGCGCTGCGCAGGTGATCCTCGTCACCGACCAAGGCTTTGCCGGCCACTGGGCCCCCTTTGGTGTCGCGCAGCTGGTCGGCCTCTCGGCCAAATATCGCTCGCCGCTAAAACTCTCGCCGCCGGGCCTCGACGGCAGCTTCGCCCTGGTCCAGGCCGGCGGCGTCTGCCTCGTGCGTCAGGGCAAGGAGCGGCTGGTCCAGGGCATCACCAGCGCCGCGCCGGTCGCGCCGAACACCGTGTTGCCCGGCGCCGGCTGGCTCTTTGGGCGGCTCGACGGCGACCTCTTGTATCTGCGCCAGGAGCGCGGCGTGCGCTCCATTCCGTTGGGCTCGGGGCCGGTCTGGGCGACGGCGGCCTTCGACGACGGCTTGGTCGTCTGCACCGACGGGGCTGGCCTCACTGTCATCCCCGACCTACACCGTCAGGACCGCCTCCACCGCTGCACCGACGCGCGCCTCCTCTCGTCGCGGGTGCGCCTGACCATCGACGGGCAGCACGCGGCCTTGTTGGTCTTCGACAACGACAGCGACGAGCGCTCGCTGCACCGCTACACCTGGGCCTCGGCGCGTTGGACCCAAGTCGAGCTCAGCGGCCAGCCGCGCGCCTGGCTGCTCGAGCCCAACCAGGGGCGCTTCGCGACGTGGTTCGACGAGCGCTCGGGCGAGCTGGTCGATTTGGACGCGGACACGCGGCGGACGCTGGACCACGGGGCCGAGGTGGTGGCGCTGTTGCCGGAGGCGGAGGGGCGCTTCGTGGTGGTGGTGTTTGGGGAGCGGGTGGAGCTTTGGGTGTAGGGACCCTACATGTCGGCCATGCCCCGCCTGCGCGCCACTCACACCCACACGTGGCGCGAAGTTTCTGCACAGAAATCGTCGTGTGTGGTGCGCTGCACCATAGACAGCCCTGTCCCGTTCAGGCACACTTCGAACCATGAACGCGGGGCTCAGCAGCACGCTCGACAGCAGGTCGTTTGCAGCACGACCTGAGCAGTCAATAGAAATCCATCCCCGGTGGGGGGGGGGGCAGCATACGTCCCACTGAT
Source organism: Deltaproteobacteria bacterium CG_4_9_14_3_um_filter_63_12 (assembly GCA_002789955.1). Classification (GTDB taxonomy): domain Bacteria; phylum Myxococcota_A; class Bradymonadia; order UBA4248; family UM-FILTER-63-12; genus UM-FILTER-63-12. The sequence continues at coordinate 15,664 of PFUG01000448.1, forward strand.
TCCCGTCCTTCGTGCAGAGCACGACTGGCCTCGCGCGCTCGCCTCCGGCGCACAGAGCGCGGCTGAAATACGCGCGCTTGCCTTCAGGGCACAGAGCGCGGCTAAAAATAGCGACCCTTCAAGGGCTGGGGCCCGCTGCGGCCACAGCGCAGTCGCTGGCCAGACTGCAAGAAAGAAGAAAGCAGAAGGGGGACCGGGGGACAAAGTCCCCCGGCGGGTCAGGGCAGAGCCCTGCCTCCGCAAGAGTCAACAAGAAATCTGCCACCGGTCGCGACTCGTCGCTGGCCTTCATCGCAAATTCGCCTGACACTCTCTTCCTGAGC
>PFUG01000658.1:0-1383 GCA_002789955.1 Deltaproteobacteria bacterium CG_4_9_14_3_um_filter_63_12
TCCCGAATGCCGATTCAAGCCCCAAACTCCGTCGAGACGCTCAACCAAGTGCTGTCGACGACCAAGATTCGACGCCTAGAGGCCGCCTCGCTGACACTGGGCGTCATCGACTCGGCGCCCGCCGAGTCGCGCCCGTTGCTGCTGCGGGCCTCGGTCGAAAGGCATCAGGGGATCTTCGTCGAGCAGTCCAAGACCGCAGAGCCCGACGACCTCGTGTTCCCCGAGGATGTGTTCAAAGAGTACAAGGCCAAATACTCGAGGGTCGTCGACGCCATGCTGCAGATGGTGCTGCAGGACAACCCGCCGGAGAACGAGTTCTACGAGCGCCTGTGGCAGATCCCCAACAACTCGCTCTTCGCCGTCGACGACCGGGCCCGCGTCTTCGCGCTCTTCTGGATCCTCATCGACAACAATTTGCCCTACTTCCAGATCGAGAACGACGGGCTCCTCATCGCTGACGACGAGATCGATGAGGTCGACGAGAAGGTCGCCCTCGACGTGGCCAAGATTCGAAAAATCCTGCGCCATCGAGGCTTCAACCACGTCACCGAGCAGGCCGACCTGTTGTTGCGCGTGATCGAGAAGCACGAGACCCGCGAGCGCGTCGTGCTCCTGGCCCACCTCATCGCCCTGCTGCAGGCCAGCTCGCTGTTCAGAATGAGCTAGAGCTGCACCCGCTGATTCATTGGCAGGGTCACGACCTTGGCGTCGGGCAGCGTGGCGCGGGTTTCTTGTACGAATTTTGCGAAGCGCATCAGGGGCAGCATCGACAACCCTTTGCTCATAGGCTTGAAGAAGTTGTCGTAGTGCATGGGGATGACGCGCTTCGGCTTGAGGACTCGTAAGATCCGCGGCACATAATTCGGAGTCGCGTGCCGTGCCGAGATACCCATGAGGAACGTGTCGACCTGGAGCCCGGCCAGCTCCGACTCGATGAGGTCGGCGCTGCCTTGGTGGTAAAAGCGGTGTCCGGCGACCTCGACCAGGATGCCGAAGACCTGGCCCACGCGGTACTGTTGACCTTTCATGGGCAGACAGACGCCGGCCGGGATGTCGCCGGGATAGGGCACCTGGCCGCCGAGGCCGAAGCGGCTGTGCTGACTTTTGACCAGCTGCACCTTGAACGGGCCCACATCGAAGTGCTCGCCGCCGTGACAAAGATTGACCCGCGCCGGGTCGAGGCCCGCGGCGTTCATGAGGTTGGTGCCGCTGATTGAGCAATAGACGGCGGCGTTGGTGCGCTCGGCGATGGCTGGGACGTCGAGGATGTGGTCGAAGTGGCTGTGGCCCACGACGATGGCGTTGGCCTTGTCGATGAAGCGCTCGACGGCCTGGCGGTTCGGGCGCGCGGCGCGGGTCAGGAAGTGGACCAGGCCCAGGCGG
>PFUG01000658.1:1402-36211 GCA_002789955.1 Deltaproteobacteria bacterium CG_4_9_14_3_um_filter_63_12
GCAGGGTGTGGCCCTCGAAGCGAAACTCGTAGCCGGCCGTGCCCAGCCAGCGGATCTCGAGACCGGTCGGGCGTTTGGGGGGCCGGATTTGGAAGTCTTTGGGGTGCATGGGCTCGGCTGCGGGTCTGGGGTCGCGGGACTTCGAGGTCTAAGGCGGCACGTGGGGACGTCAGACCCGTCGAACAGTGGAAACTGTTTGCAGATAGACTGAGGTGGGAGGAAGATGACTGTCAAGCAACGAGCAATTCCCTGTGGGTTCGAGCCGTACCGCCTGCCTCCAAGTCTGGGTCGCGTGTTGCTCGTGCCTCGAAAACGATCGCAAGAGTTGGTCACATGTCCCCAAGATCCTCCGACTTTGCTGTTTGCCACGACGACGCTACGTGCGCCAGCCCGATGCACGACATCGGCAAAATAGGCATCCCCGACCATGTCCTGCTCAAGCCCGGCAGCCTTACACCGGACGAGTGGGCGATCATGAAGGAGCACGCCTCGATGGGCGCGGAGATCCTCGGCAAGAGCAAGTCGCCCTATCTCAAGATGGGCGCCGAGATCGCGCTTCATCATCATGAGCGCTGGGACGGCGGGGGCTATCCGCAGGGCAAACGGGGCGAGGAGATCCCTCTGGCGGCGCGCATCATGTCTATTTGTGATGTCTACGACGCCCTTCGAAGCAAGCGGCCCTACAAGCTCGCCTACGACCACTCGAAGACGATGGACATCATTAGGCGCGGCGATGGCCGCGTCGAGCCGGAGCATTTCGACCCGGCCGTGCTGGCGGGCTTCGAGCAGAACCACCAATCGTTTTGCGATATCTATGAGGCGCACGAGGGGTAGTCGCGGCGGCCTGGTTTCTTGTTCGCGCTGAGGCGACGCTGAATCGGGCGGGCTGCGGGGCGCAAGGCTTCGGCCTCACCCCGGCCCTGCGGGCCGGTCCTCTCCCCGGCGGGAGAGGGAGTGGTCACGTTCTGGGTGGCGAGGCAAACCAAGCTTCGACGGCGTGACCCTTTGGGCATGAGGGAGCCTCGATCGGATTTTCGCGCGCGACTCGGAACAAAGGCGGCTGTTCGGCCCCCCCTCGGTTGATGTCGGTCGCACCGACACGCAAGACCTCGGGGCAGGGCTGCAGAGCGCGCTGGGCCTTACGGGGAGGAAGACTGGGCGCCGCTCGTCGACTTCGGCGGCGAAATCTCGACCGACGCAGACGTGGTGACAAGGTCTTGCTTGGCTTCGGCGCTCATCCCGCCGCCGTACTCGGTCGCAAACCTCACCTTGGCTCAAGCACGGCAGGAAACGTTCGCGTGGCGTGAGGATTCGAACGTGTGTCATACTCCAGGTGAACTCGAAGACGGGATGAACGCATGGATCTCTTCGATGAGTTTCTGGGTCTTGTGGGGCTTTCGGACGAGGGAGACGGCAGTGATTCGTAAACCGGTTGATATGTCGTCGGACGCAATAGACAAGAGGCTGCGCGAGCTGGCTCAGCTCTGCAAGCTCGGCATGTCGTTGAGAGGCGCCAAACGGGTGGGTACGGCCAAAGAGTTGCTGTGCAGCCCAGCGGTGGTCTCGGACGACAAGGACGCCAAACGTCCACAGTGACACCCTCGCAGCTTGTGCGTTTGTCCCCGCGGCCCGCAAAGGCAACCCCATGATTTACCTCGACCACAACGCCACCACCCCCACCGCCGAGCCCGTCATCGAGGCCTGTGCGGCGGCCATGCGCATGCTCTCGGGCAACCCGTCGAGCGTGCACCTCGAGGGCCAGCGCGCGCGCCACGCCATCGAGCTGGCCCGCAAGCAGGTCGCCGACTTGGTGGGCTCCAATGCGCGACAGTGGGTCTTCTGCTCTGGCGCCACGGAAGCCAACCGCCTGGCTCTGGGCTCTTGGTCCCAGGCCCTCGAAAAACCCCACTTCATCAGCAGTCCCGCCGAGCACGCCTCGGTCGCCAATTGGCTGCTCGAGCTCGGCGAGTTCGACGCCAGCCGTGTGCATTGGCTGCCGGTGGACGCGCAGGGCCGCATCGCGGCCGAGTCCGTGGCGCAGTCGCTGGAGGCCTGCAAGGCCAAAAGTCATCCGACAGTGCTCGTGACGATGTTGGTGCAGTCGGAGCTGGGGAACCGCTACCCGGTGGCCGAATTCTCGCGGCTGGCGCGCCGCCATCGGGCCTACGTGCACTGCGACCTGACCCAGGCCGTGGGCCGCGTCGAGGTTGAGGTCGACGCCTTGGGCGCCGACACCGCCAGCTTTTCCGGACATAAATTTGGCGGGCCCAAGGGCGTGGGCGCCCTCTTCGTCCGCAAGGGCAGCCCCATCGACGCCAAGTTCGCCCTCAAGAGCCAGGAGCGCGGCTTGCGCCTGGGGACCGAAAACGTCCCGGGCATCGTCGGCCTGGGGCGCGCCTGTGTCCTGGCTCGCGGCGAGCGCTTGGCGGATTGGCGGCGCGTCGCCGGCCTGCGAGACCGCCTGCTGGCCGGGCTCCTCGCAGGCGTCCCTGGCGCAGAGCTGGTGGGGGACCCGCATTCCAATATCGGCAACACCTGCAGCGTCAGGTTCCCAGGCACCGAGGCGCAAGACCTGTTGATGGCCTTGGACCTGGCCGGCATCGCCGTCGGCGCAGGCAGCGCCTGCGCCTCGGGCAGCTTGGGCGTAAGCCCAATTCTGGCGGCCATGGGCTTGAGTCCGGCGGAGGCGCGCTCGGTGGTCCGCTTCTCGACGGGCTGGGGCAACGACGAGGCCCAGATCGATCAGGCCCTGCGGGCGATCTCCGACGAAGTGGGGTACGTAAGACAGATTTCCAGGGGCGCAGCGCCCTCTGGACGCACCTCAAGAGTGAGGGAGGAGCTGTGAACCCAGAGCCCGACAAAGGAGCCCGCGTCATCGTCGCCATGAGCGGCGGCGTGGACTCGTCCGCGGTGGCCGCGCTCTTGGTGCAGCAGGGCTACGACGTCATCGGCGTGTCCATGCGCCTCTACTCGACGCGCTCGGTGGAGCGCTCGAAGAGTTGCTGTGCGCCCGACGATCTCTACGATGCGCGCGCCGTGTGCGCCACGCTGGGGATCCCGTTTTACGTCAGCGACGAGGAGTCGCTGTTTCGCGAGCAAGTCATCGAGCCGTTCATCGCCGAGTATCTGCGCGGCCGCACGCCGAATCCTTGCGTCGCCTGTAACGACCACCTGAAGTTCGACCTGCTGCTGCGCAAGTCTAGGGCGCTGCGGGCCGCCTTCTTGGCCACGGGCCACTACGCCCGCGTCGAAGAAATCGACCAGGAATGGGCGCTGCTCAAGGGCAAGGACTCGCGCAAAGATCAAAGTTACTTTTTGTTTGGTCTGGCGCGCGAGAATCTTCGATTTATTCGATTCCCGCTGGGCCTGATGACCAAGGACGAGGTCCGAGCGCTCGCCGATTCGGCGGGACTGTCCACGGCGGAGAAAGCCGAGAGCCAGGAGATCTGCTTCGTGAACGGCGACTACGCCGACCTCATCGAGCAGAGCGTCGACGCCTCCCAGCTCAAGGGCGGCCGCTTCGTGCTCGAAGATGGGACCGACCTGGGCCCGCATCAGGGCATCCACCGCTACACCATCGGGCAGCGGCGCGGGCTGGGCATTGCCACGGCCAACCCGCTCTACGTCAAGTCCATCGACCCCGATGGCGGCGACGTGGTGTTGGGCGATCGAGAGTCGCTGGCCTGCGCTGGGCTGACCGCCGGACGCAGCAATTGGCTGGTCGACGTCGAGCTCAATGTCCCCTTCGAGGCGCAGGTCAAGGTGCGCTACCGCAGCGAGCCCTTCGCCATGACGGTCACGCCGTTGGAGCGCGACCGCTTCGAGGCGCGCTTCGTCGATTCTGGAAGCGCCGTGACACCAGGCCAAGCGGCGGTCATATATAGCGGCGACAGAGTGCTGGGCGGCGGTTGGATCGAGAAGCCGCTCAAAGGATGAAGGATGAATTGGTCGAAGCTGGAAGGTGTCTTGGGCTATACGTTCAACAACCGTGACCTCTTGGTGCGGGCGTTGACGCACCGCTCGTACGTCAACGAGTCGAACGACACGGACAAGGACAACCAGCGCCTGGAGTTTCTCGGAGACGCCGTACTGGGCTTGGTGATCACCGAGCTGTTGTTCGCCCGTCACCCGGACTACACCGAGGGCGCGCTGTCCAAGTTGAAGTCGCAGCTGGTCTGTGAGCCGGCGCTGGCGACCATCGCGGCGCGCATCGAGCTCGGGAGCTACCTGCGGCTCGGCAAGGGCGAAGAGAGCAGCGGCGGGCGGGAGAAGGCCTCCGTTCTCGCTGACGCCTACGAGGCCCTGCTCGCCGCCGTCCATCTCGACGGAGGCTTCGAGTCCGCGCGCCGGTTGATCCGCAGCCAACACGCTGACCCCCTCCAGGGAATCACCTCGCCGTCCACCGGCTTGGACGCCAAGTCGAAGTTGCAAGAGCACCTGCAGCGCGACTCCGGAGTCCGTCCCACCTACCACATCCTCGAGGCCACTGGCCCGCACCACGCGCGGCGCTTCTCCGTCTCGGTTTCCTTGGGTGAGGAGGTCTTGGGGGTGGGCGAGGGGAGCAGCAAGAAGGAAGCCCAGCAGGCGGCTGCTTTCGCGGCACTCCACGCGCTCAACGAGGCGGAGTCGACTGACGATTGACACCCATTGGGTGCAGAACTATCTTCCGCCGCGCGCTCGAAGCCGGGTCGACGTCGGCATTTTGCCGCGTTCTCCGACCTCTGTAGAGCGCCTCGAGGGACGACCATGATCGCATTGGGTTCTGAAACACTTGCCGGAGTCGCGATGTTCGGACTCGGGACCACTGAGCTCGTCATCATCGCCATCGTGGTCATCTTGCTCTTCGGCGCCAAGCGCATCCCTGACCTTGGCAGGTCTGTCGGGTTGGGCATCAGCAACTTCAAAAAGGGCCTCAAGAAAGCCGAAGAAGAAGACGACAACGAGGACGACGACGACGAGAAGCCCAAGTCTCTCGAAGGCAAGTCGGTGAGTGACGTCCCAGTGCTCGAGGCTAAGAAGAAGACCAAGACCAAGGTTTAGTCCCGCGTCTGACTGACGTCGACGGGGATCCTCAATCGTCCGGACGAGCTCCGACAACCGACGGCCTGAGACCGAACCAGCGTCTGACTGACGTCGACGGCGATCCTCAATCGTCGGACTGAGTCTGGCCTCCGGCACCGTCTAGGCCTAAGGCCTGAGGCCGAACCGGCGTCTGCTGACGCCGGACTGGGGCCCTCAATCGGATTTCGCGCGCGACTCGGACTGAATCCGGCATCCGACAGCGGCTAGGCCTGAGGCCGAACCCGCCATTCACGGTGTCCAATACTTGTTGAGCCCCCGCAAAAAAAGAGCGACACCTCTTCGCTCCTCGATGACATAGGACTCTGAGGGCATCCAGTGGGCGCAGCGCGCTGCGCCCCTACGCCCCTTTCTGTCCGCCCCCATTTTCTCGGAGTGTTCGATGAACCCTCTCGAAACGGACTCGACCGCTGCTCTCGGACGCCTCTTGGCGCGCCTGAAAGACGGCGACGCCGAGGCCCTGACCCCCTTCTACGAGCGCTTCGTCGACGGGCTCTACGCCTTTGTTTTCTACCGTGTCGGCAAGAATCCGACGCTGGCCGAGGACGTCGTGCAGGAGACCTTCCTCTACGCCCTCGACCACCTCGAGCTCTACGACCCCAACAAGGGCTCCCCCGCCACCTGGTTGAGCCTGAGCTCGAAGAACTTCATCCGCAAGCACCTCAAACTCCAACAGAGGAGCGAGCAGCTCATGGAGCTTTGGGAACGCATCGACGAGCGGCTCGTCGAGGCCCTAGCCGCGGTCGACAGCGCGCCACTCAGCGACGAGCTGATCGAGCGCACCGAGACGCGCGAGCTGGTGAACATGACCATCGCGCACCTGCCGGAGAGCTACCGGCGCGCGCTGAACGGCAAGTACGTCGAGGGCGAGTCGCTGGCCGAGCTGGCCGAGCAGCTCGAGCTCTCCGAGAGCGCGACCAAGTCGTTGCTGGCCCGCGCCCGCGGCGCCTTCCGCGCCACCTTCCAGACCCTCAGCCAGGCCCTCTTCGGCCCGCAGCTCGGGCGCTCCGGCGCCGAGGAGTCGTCACGATGAAGAAGGACAAAACCCCCGTCAACACTGGGCTCGACGACTCGCCTGAGGCTGAAAACTCCGTCTTGGAAAAGAACCTCGAGGCGCTGCTCAACCGTGCCCACGATCCGCCCGTCCTCAACGACGAGGCCAAGCAGCGCATCCACGCCCGACTGCAGGACCATCTGAGCCAGGTGTCGACTGACCACGCGCAAGAACCAGGCACCAGCGACCAGGTTCTTGAACAAGAGGGAACCGAGATGGCCTCCAAGCGGCGAGCGCTCTCTGGCGCTCGTCCCAGCCGCGCCAAGCGCGCGCCGGGCTCCGGCCACTACGGGCTGCTCGCCCTGGCGGCCGCAGCGGCCCTGCTGCTGCTCTTCTATGTCGTGCGCAAGCCCGGCCCCGAGCGCAAACCGGACGAGACGATGCAGGCCGAGACCCAGGCGCCCGCCGAGCAGCCCGGGACAGAAACCGTCGCCGAGCGGATCGATGACGACCCCGTCCTCGCCCTGGAGACCGTGACCCTGGACGACGGCACCGTGCTGATCATCGACAAAGACAGCGTGCTGACCCAACTCGGGCCGCGCGCCATCAAGGTCCTTCGCGGACGCGTCCTACTCGACGTCGCCAAAGGCGACCAGCCCTTCGTGGTGGAGTCGCCCCACGGCGACGTGACCGTGCTGGGAACCCGCTTCTTGCTGACCGTCGACGAGCTCGAGACCGTCGCGTCCGTGCTGCGTGGGCGCGTCAACTTGTCGAACAGTTTTGGCAACGCGACGCTCGCCCGCGGCCAACAGGGCAGCCTCACCGACAACGGCCGCCCCACGCGCCGGGCCGCGCCGCGCCTGAGCCACCTGACCAGCTGGGCGCGCTCTGAGAACAGGACCGGCAAAGGCCCCGAGGTCGTGCGCAAGGGCAACCTGCTCGCCCGCAACCCGCGCTGGCAGGAGCAAGAGTTCCCGCTGCAGATGCGCGACTTGGTGGTCGACGTGCACCTCGAAGACCAGGTGGCGCGGGTCACCTTCGACCAGACCTTTTTCAACCACACCTACCAGCAACTCGAAGGCGTCTACTCCTTCCCCTTGCCCGCCGACGCGGCCATCTCCCGGCTCGCCATGTACGTCGATGGGCAACTCATGGAGGGCGGCATCGTCGAGCGCCAGCGCGGGCGCGACGTCTACGAGAGCATCGTCTACCAGCGGCGCGACCCGGCGCTGCTCGAGTGGATGAACGGCAACGTCTTCAAGGTGCGCATCTTCCCGTTGCCGCCCCGCACGGAGAAGCGGCTCCTGCTCTCCTACACGCAGAATCTGGACCGGCTCTACGATCACTACCAGCTGCAGGTTCCCATCAGTGAAGTCGACCAGCCCGTGGCCCGCGCCCGCTTCGACGTGCGCTTGGTTGGCGGCGCCGACTTCGAGGTGAAGTCCAGCAGCCACGACCTCGAGACCCGAATCGAAGGCGACGATCTGCGCGTCAGCGCTGTGCTCAACGACAGCCACCTCGGCACCGACTTGCTCCTCGACATCTGGGAGGGCGGCGAGGCCGAAGCGGCGCAGCTGGCGCAAAGCCCAGCCGCGGACGGCGAGACCTTCGTGCTGACGCGAGTGCGCCCCGAAGTCGTGGGCGAAGTCGACGCGCGCCCCCGCCGCTGGGTCATCCTGGACGACACCAGCGCCTCCCGCGACCCGCAGCTGCTCGCCGCGCAGGCCTTCGTCATCGACCGCTTCGTCGACCACGTCGACGAGGACGACGAGGTCAGCGTCGTGACCTTCGACACGCTGCTCAACGCCTGGCATACGCAACCCGTGAAGGCCAGGGATTTGGACCGCGAGGACTTGTCCAAGTTCCTCGATATGGCGCACCAGAACGCAACGGGGAGCACCGATCTGGCGAGCGCGCTGACGATGGCGGCCGAGCTCCTGGGTTCGGGGACGGCCGAGGACGTCGAGAAGATGGTGTTCTATGTGGGCGACGGCATGGCGACGGGCAAGGTGCGCGCAGCCGCGGACCTAATCGCCCTGCTGCAGGGTCGGGCGAGCGTCGTCGCGGTTGGCCTGGGCGACAGCGTCGACGGGCGCCTGCTGCAGCAGCTGGCCGGGGCGACCGGCGGGCTCTACTCGGCGATGAACCCCGAGGAGGACCTGGATTGGCGCACGTTTGACCTAGTGGCGTCATTGAACACAGCGAGGGTCTTGGAGCTCGAGACCAGCCTGCTCGACGCCGAGGGAGTGCCCGTGGAGAGTGACGGGCTCTACGTCTCCGCAGAGTCTCTGGCGGCCGGCGAGGAGCTCACTGTGGTGGCAAAGGTGAGCCGCCTGCCCGTGGCGGTGCGGCTCAACGGCTCGATGAATGGGACGCCTTGGCAGCAGACGCTGCCGTTGGCGGGCAGTGCGGCGTCGGAGGCCGGGTATTTGCCCAGGCTCTGGGCACAGCGACGGGTCGAGGCGCTGCTGCGCGAGAGCGGCGATCGCTCGGAGGAGATCACGGCGCTGGGCATGGCGAACTTCCTGCTCACACCCTACACGTCGCTGTTGGTGCTCGAGAACGAGAAGATGTACCGCGAGTTCAAGCTCAAACGCGGCACTGAGCAGACCTGGGCGCGCTACCCGGCGCCCGAGAAGATCGAGGCGGTGTACGAGGCCCAGACGCGCCCCATCTGGCAGATCGACGGCGAGGTCATCGTGCGGCGCCCCCTGCCGCTGGTTCAGAGCTACTCTCCCTATGACTACAGGGTGACCCTCGATGGGCTTGGCGCTCACGGCGTCGGCATTGGTGGAGGCGGCTTCGCCATCCCGGACGTGACCAACATGGACAGCGCCGGGATCCTGAGCATCACGACGGCGCCGACCAGCGCCAGTGTGCTGCAGCCGACCGAGCACAGCGCTGGGCCAATGGCACGGCCGATGTCGACGGTCCCGTTCGACGACAGCTTCGACGCGAACGATTGGAAGGTGGAGCGCAAGCAATCTGACCGGGCCAAACGCAGCAGGGGAGAAGGGCGAGGGTATTCGGCGTTCGACCCATACGAAGATGGAGTGCTTGGCGGGCTTTATGGGGGCGGCACCTTGGGCACCACCTACCCGTCGATGTACACGTCGAACACCGACAGCCGTCTGGACGACCTCACCGAGTTTGTGCCTGGCTTCTTCACGGACGCGTTCGACCTCTGGGCCGAGTCGTTGATGAAGCGCGTCCCGTCGCGCGCCGGGGCGCTGAGCGCCGCGGCTCGCGCGAAGATAGAGGCCTCGCGGGCTGCGTTGGTCGCGCGCGACTACGTGCTCGAGGGTGCTGAGACGGTGCGCCTCAACGCCGACGGGCATTTCGAGGTCGTGTATCGGCTCGAGACGGGCCTCGAGGAGCGCGTCACGTACGACGGCGAGTCGCTCTTCAACGCCTATCCGGAGCTGGGGGTGGCGACACGGCGTAAGGTGGGCTCCTTGGAGTCGGCGCTGCTCGCGCGCTGGCTGCCCTTCGTCATGCCGACGGCGTCCAACCTAGAGGCCTGGTACGACGGCGACATGGTCGGAGAGACCTTGGTCCTGAGACCCGTCGACGGCGGCGCGGGGAGGGTGGAGTTCGAGTTCGACGGGTCGAGCCGCATCGTGACCTTGCGACGAGTCGACGGCGACTCGTCGAGCGAGACCCAAGTTCGCTACGACGGCGACGCCATCGAGCTGAGCTCCGACTTACAGAAGCCGACTCGTTTGGAGCCGAGCGAGCCCTTCGTGTCCATGCCTTTCGAGGCGTCGAGTTGGGCGCTGGTGGAGATGCCCTTGCGGCCAGTGTCCTACTGGAACGAGCAGCTACAGTCGCTGACCACCGGGACCTCAGAGTGGCGGGTCGCCGAGCGGCAGCTGATGGCGAGCGCTGCGGCGACGCAGAACCCGAGCGCGGTGGCGGCGGCCTTCCAGGCCATCGACAGTGCCTTCGAGGTGAGCGAAGGGGAGCTGACCCTGGCCAGCCAGGGGAACGTCTACTTTTCGAAGGAGATGCTCACACGTCTACGCCAGGAGCTGCCTGAGAGCCGTGTGCTGTCCTATCTCCTCGCCTCGCTGCAGCTCCGCTCGAACACCCGCAAGCCCATGACGGCGCTAGCGGGCTCAGAGCCTTCGCTGGTGAACCTCCTGGCCAGCTACCGCGACACGCTCTACGAGCTGGACTATGCCCGAAATCGTCCGATAGAGGCCGCGCGGGGCATCAAGCGTTTCGCGGCAGCGCATCCCTACCCCTCGTTCCTGTTTGTCCTTGCGTACCAGTTCGCGGCTCGTTGGCAATGGAACTCACCGGACGCTGCGCTGCAAACCTGGGCGCTGCTGGCGACCTTCGACGAGTGGTCGGAGCGCGCGGCGCTGGAGACGATTCGGGTCTTGAATTCTCGAGGGCGCTACGATGAGGCGAGCGAAGCGAGCGAGGCGCTCTTCGCGAAAATGTCCGAGCGGGGGCAGACCCCGTCAGCGGACTATGCCTACTACCAGGCTTATATTTACAGCTCCCGCGGGCAGGCCGGCTGGAAGCGATTCTGGGCGCAGTGGCAGGAGCGCGCGGTGACGAGCGGGACTTCGGCGTCGATCGTCGGCGTCTTCAACATGGCGATGATGTGCGGCCTGAGCGCCGACCTGGACGGTTTCCTGCTGAAGCTCCCCTTAGAGCGCCTACAGGACGCCAGCTTGGCGTTACCCCTGGCCAGCGCGAGCGCCTCGCTGGGCCGCGCCGACCTCGCGTGGACCCTGGTGCAACCTCATCTTGCTGGGCTCTCTGCAGCGGATGACCAAGCGCACATTGGCCTGCTCGCCCTTGCCTCGATAGTCGCCGAACGCGTCGGCCGCAACGAGGAGGCCGTCGACACCTTAGAGCGCCTGCTGGCGGCGCTGGACGGCAGCGTGATGACGCTGGCCGAGCTGCGCCAGAGCTATTCGCGGCTGCTTCGCCTGCGCGTCAACCTGGTGGCGACGCGGCTCGCTCCAGCCCAGCGCGCAGAGGCCGTCAACCTGGCAATCCGGACCGCGCACGAGTGGCGAGGGCAAGATCCGGACAACGCGGAGATCGACCGCACGATCGCCTCGATGTTGTACTCTCTGGGGGACACAGAGCGGGGTTGGCGCGAGCTGTCGAACCTCATCGAACGTCATCCTGCCGATGGCTTCTCGTATGGGGAGGTGGCCTCGGTGCTGGAGCAAGAGGGGGAGCTGGGGCACGCCTCAGACCTCTGGGAGACGGCGAGCCAGGTGGAGCCTACGAACCCAACCTGGTTGCTCGCGTGGTCGAACAATCTAGTCACTCGGGGGGAGGTGGCCGCTGCCGCCGCGCTGCTGGACCGCATTGCGCAGGGCAAATGGCAGGACCGCTTCTCGAACGTGCTGAGACAGGCCCAGGAGTCCAAGCGCCGTCTGAAGTGACGGAAGCGGCAGGAAAGAGGGGAGGTCGCGGCTCCCCTCTCTTGCAACGATATCAATACGCGCAACAAAATTCGTTCGGTGGTCATTGATCGTAGGTCCCGAAGTCGGGTACTGTGTCGGCACACGACGAACGATGAACGGCCACGACGATTGGGGGAATGTCACCCCACGTCCGTCACATGTGTCTCTGCTCACAGTGTGTGCTTATGGGTCCATACCTCCCGGTGACCTCGATGATTGAGTTCGATGACAGCCACTGGCCTCTGTGGGTCGTGACTTTCAGGGATCTCCCGCCGCGTTCTGGTGTGGAGAGGTTCCTCGCGAACGCTGACGTCATCTTCGAACGCCAGGAGCCCTTTGCCTGGCTGCTCCATTCTGTCCACACCAAAGCCATCCCCCATCAGCACCGCGCACGGTACGCAGAGTGGATAAAGGACAACCATGCACTGTTGTCCAAGTACTGCCTCGGTGCGGGTTTCGTGGTGCCGACGGTGATCGGTCGGCTGGCCATGCGAAGTATCTTCCTGCTCCAACCTCCGCCTTGCCCACATGCGGTCATGCGTGAGATCGATGCAGGCCGAACTTGGTGTCTTGGGCGACTCGACGCCAACGGGCTGCTCGACGTTTCCCTCAGAGAGGAGACGTCGGCCCATCCGGGCCCCAGAAAAAGCGAGCCGCGAGGCCGGTGAGCCTGTAGGCCGCTCGCCCCCCCAGACAACTCTTTGCGACTCCGTGGGTTTGCGTCAAGAACGAGGCCCAGCCTCATCGCAGCACCCAAGCTCCACCGACGAAGTCCCGCCAAGAAGGCTCAAAGCCCTCACGGGATTTTGCGCAATCGCATCTGGTTCGGCTCCCCCCTGATGACGTCGATGAGCTGGTGACGGGCTCCGGCCTCGAGCTCGCGGTGCAGCGCGCGGATGGCGTCGCTGTCTTCGGCGTTCATGAGGCGGTCGTGGTCGAGCGCGGGCTTTTGCCACCCTTCGCTGAGGATGGCCTCGAGGCGCGCGTCGTCGACCTCGAGGAGGTAGGAGAAGGTCTCCTCATGGGTGTGCGCTGGGGTATACGCCGAGAGCAGCTCGAGCTCACCGAGGGTGAGGTGGATGCTCAGGCTGGTGCTGTCCCACTGGGTGGCTCCATATTGCTTGCGCACCTTGGCGCATTTCATCCCCAGCAGCTTGGTCAGCGTGCCGAGGCCAGGAAGGGCGTCGTCGCCGAGGACGAGGTTGGCGGACGAGAGGTTGTGTCCGAACCAAGCCCCGGGCTCGACGCAGGGGATGGCGACCCACATGGAGAGGGGTACGAAGCGATCGCGCGTAGGCACGCTGCTGGCTCGCTTCGAGCCAGCTCGGTGCCGAGTAGCGCGCGAATCCCAATCGAGGTCGTCGTCGCCAACGTGGTACCGAACGCGGACCTCGGGCGAAAGCTCAGAGGCCCGCTTGCCAAAGCCGAACACCATGCCCGGGAACTCACCGCAGTCGAAGAGAACCCACCGTGGCATGAGCATCTCCTGGGGGCCGAAGGCAAAGCTGTCCAGGTGATGCAACCCGTTCACGACGTCGCGCGACTCGAGCGATGTGGCGGTGTAGCGCCGCTCCACGGGGATCTCGACTCCCATTGGGGCCATGTCGAGATAGGGCCAGTTGGCCGTGTAGCTGATGACGTAGGGCGTACAGGTGTCGAGGATTTTTCGGTAGCGTGCCGCTACGTCTTTGGCAGCGATGGTCATCTTCAGTCCAAGTTTCGCAGGTCGGACACCCAAGAATAAAAGGCAGTGGACTCGGCTCGCCGCTTCAGGTCACCAGGGTTCGGCTTCCAAGAGCAGCAGGAGCAGCGCTTTCTGGGCGTGGAGCCGGTTCTCGGCTTGGTCGAAGACGGCCGACCAGCGGCTATCCATGACCTCGTCGAGCACCTCTTCGCCGCGGTGCGCGGGCAGGCAGTGCAAGAAGATGGCGTCCTCGCGGGCCTGCTCCATGACCTTGCCGGTGATGCTGTAGCCGTCGAGCTTGGCGCGCAGCGCGTTGGCCTTCTCGTCCTGGCCCATGCTCACCCAGGTGTCCGTGTAGACCGCGTGTGCGCCTTTGACGGCGGCCATGAGGTCGTGCTCCACCGAGACGAGCGTGCCGGCCGCCTTGGCGTCTTGGCGAACACGGGTCATGACGACGGGATCGGGCTGGAGGTCCGGCGGACAGGCACAGACCACGTCGAGGTTGGCCCGGGGACCGGCGAGGAGCAGAGAGTGCGCGACGTTGTTCCCGGCGCCCACGTAGACGAGCTTGCGACGCTCTTCTCGCCCGAAGCGCTCCTGCATGGTCATGACGTCGGCGAGCGCCTGGCACGGGTGGAACTCATCGGTCAGCGCGTTGATCACTGGTACTGAGCCGTACTCGGCGAGCTCGTCGACGATGCTCTGTGCGGTGGTGCGGATGACGATGGCGTCGACGTAGCGGCTCAGCACCCGCGCGGTGTCGGCGATGGTCTCGCCGCGTCCCATCTGCATCCCGACGTTGCCATCGGCGGTCAAGATGAGCGGCTGAGCGCCGAGCTGGTAGCAGCCGACCTCGAAGGAGACGCGAGTGCGCGTGGATTGCTTGGCAAACACCACGGCGATCGACTTCCCATCGAGCTTCTTGCGATAGGCGCTCGGATTGGCTTTCACCTCTTTTCCGAGATCGATGACGCGCTGCAGCTCATTCGCAGACAAATCCAGAAGATTCCTGAGGTGTCGAGCCATCTGTGCTCCTGAGTCTTTCGTTGGAGGGGCGAAGTCGTTTGCTCGTCGATGCCCGAATGTCGGGCAAGTGCGGGCGCGCAATGGCGGTGTGTACGACCAAGAGAGGGAATTTGCCAGCATTTTTTGGCGGCAGAAGACGCCACGCAACCTAGCAATTCGGCAAAGCGTAATCAACGCGCTGTCGGTTTCATCGGATTTCGCGCACGCTCGGAACAGAGGTGGCTCGAAGCAAGTCACCTCGCGTCCCTACGCTGCGCGGGGTGCGGTTGGCGGTTGGCGTGCGCGAGGGGCGGGGGCGCGCTTCTCGGAACAGAGGTGGCTGGAAGCGAGCCGCTCGCATCCCTACGCGATCAGAGGAGGGCGACCAGGACGAGCAGAGCGAGGGCAATGGCCACGACGATGGCGACGGTTCCGAGCACGCCGCTCCACTGCGCCCACCCTACCCGCCCTGCTCCTTGGCGAAAGCAGGAATGGCAAACGGCGACTTTCTTCACCTCGCCGCCGGTGAGCTCGCAGCAGTCGGCGCAAACCAGGGCTTGGCAGGTGGCGCAGGGACCAGCGGCGGGCGCGTGGCAGTAGACGCAGTAATCTGCGTCGGGTCGCAGGGGGCTGAGCATCCTTGTCCTATGCTGGACCGCCCCCTCCCCCAGGTCGGGCCCAGGTCGGGGGAGGGGGTTGGAGAGCTAGTGTTCGGTTCGGGTCCACTGGGTGCCGTCGTAGCGCAGCTCCCAGGTCGGCCAGAACTCGAAATCGGTGCGCAGCGTGAGCATGCGCTCCATGCCCTCCAGATCCATGACCTTGAGGCGCACGGACTGGCGATCCTCTTCGCCCGAGATGGCTTGCATGAACGCATCGAGGTCAGGAGTGGGGATGTCGTCGACCTCGATGATGCGCTGCACGGGGTCAATCATGTAGTGGGACGCTGGCGAGCCACCAGCGGTGTAGGTGATGTAGACGCCGCTCACATCGGTGCTGCGTTGGGCGGCGACCGCGAGGTGAGGCTCGTGCAGGAGGAGCCCTGCCCAGGAGACGATGCGGTCAACTCCGATGTTGGAGAGCTCCTTGGTCTTCACGGAGACCTCGAGCTCCTTGCCATCACGGATGACAACGAGAGCCACGTCTTCGTCCTGTGCGATCTTCTCGAGCTCCTCGAAGGTCGAGACCGTGCGCCCTTCAGCCGCGACGATGATGTCGCCACCCTCCAACGCCAGCTCAGACGGGAACCCCGAGTAGCGCCGTACGACGTACATGACTTGGCGCTGAGCCGGCGGGCGCTTCTCGAGGTCGTCGATGCGGGCGTCGGAGAGGCCCGCTTCTCGAGCGTCCGCCAGATTGAGGGTGTGGAGCTCGACGCCGAGGCTGCGGTAGACGACGGGCTTGCCTGCGACGAGGTCGTCGACGATCCAACCCACCAGGGTGGTGGGTGTTCCCGCGAAGACAGGACCTTTGTCGTCGAAGCCGAACGAGCCCCAGAGCGCTCGGACGCTGCCGTCGGCGTTGGCCAGCACGCCGCCGACCGTGCTCGGGGCCGCAGAGACCTCGACGACGTCGAGGTTCGAGGCGCGGAAGGCGGGGTAGTCGGGCAGCGGCAGGAGGATCGGAGCGATGCGCGTCACGGTCGACTCGTTGGACACTAGGTCGTAGTCGGCCTCACGTCCGACCAACCAGAGCTTATCGTGGGCGGCGAGGGGTGTGTCGTCGAAGCGGGCGCTCTTGACGGGGGTGTCGCCGACGAGCGCTGGGTCGTATTGGATGACCGCGAAGTTCTGAGTGGGATGCAGGAACACCACTTTGGCCGGAATGCGCAGGCTGGTCCCGAAGGTCAACTGGGCGTCACCGAGCAGGATCGAAGCGGTGTCTCTGTCCGTCACGACCAGGCCTTTGGCCGCGTCGACGACCAGTCCGGCACCAACGTAATGGGCTGCAGCCGCGCCTTCAGCGAAGTACGGCACGTCGAACTCGACCATGACCATGGAGTCCGCGAGCGCCGCCTCCACTCCCGACTCTGGCGCGGTCGAGGCGACGGTGCGGGGCTCGGGCGTCCAGACCCCTGTGGCCGGCGGCGCGGCCTCACAGGGCCATTTGCCGGTGGCGTCTTCACGGGTGCAGCGCTGCAATGGGAACCACCGGCGGTCCAGGTAGACGACCGCGATCTGTTCCTGCGCCGAATCGAAAGGCACCGCATAACGCACACGGATGCGGGCACGGTCGTCGAGGGAGAGCAGCACGGCCCAGAGCTCGTCGACGGTGTTCACAGCCCTGCCATCGATGGACTTGATCAGTGAACCCCAAGGAATGGAGCCGCCAAAGAGGTAACCCGGACGAGCGAGATAGAGGCCTCGAACCGGCTCCCGGAAGTTCCTCGCCTGCTGATACGAGAGCGGATGAATAACGGCGGAGCCGACCTCGACGTATTCTGATGGCGTGATGGCATGCAGATCGCCGACTCGAAGCTCCACCTCAACTTCTCTCGACCCTTTGAGAATGACCAGCTTGAGCAGGTCGCCGACCGAGCCGTCCAAGTGCGTCTCGAGGGTGACGAAGTCGAGTACCGGCTCGCCCTCGATCGAGAGCAAGATGTCTCCGGGCTCGAGGGCTTCGGCGCCAGGGCCGCCGGGAACCACTTCGTCGACGACGAGCAAGCCAACGGTGTTGGCGTCCACTTCGCGAAGTTGCTTCTCGAGCTCGAGGGGTAACCCGAGTCGACGCAGCTCGTCGAAGGACTGTCGCTTGAAGACAGTCTGGATGGTGCCGCGGGTGACGGGCTTCCCCTCTTGAAAGGCGTGCAGGGCGCGCACGACGCGGTCGAGAGGCAGGAAGTAGCTGGTCTCAGCCATGAACGCGCCACCGGCGTTGAGCGCGACGGCTCGACCTTCGATGTCGATCACGGGCGAGCCGGAGGAGCCGCCCGAGGTCCCGGAGGCGGCCTGGAAGTAGAAGGTGTTGAAGTCGTTGTAGCTCAGCCCGTCATAAGCGGGTGCGTCGCGGTCGAGTCGCGCCAGCGTGCCGTTGAGAATCGAGAGCTTCTCGCCGCCATCGTTGCCGACAATCTTGACGTCGATGCCGACGCGAGCGGCCTCGGGTGCGAGCGGGATCTCGTTGACCTCGGTGAACCGGAGGTCTGCGGGATCGTACTGGTAGAAACCGAAGTCGTGCACCGGATCGCGATAGATGGCGCGTAAGTCGACCTCCTCGTGGTTGAGGAAGACCGCCTCGGCGACCACAGGGCCAGGCTGCACGAGGTGTCGATTGGTGAGGATGATCCCTCGTTCGGCGTCAACCACAAAACCCGTGCCAAGGTAGGAGCCGCCGAACTCCGTGTCGAAATCGCGCGGCACGCTGATGCGCAAGACGACGACCCCTTTGACAACCTGGTCGAGGGTCTGCTCCCAGCCTTTGCCCGACTCCCCGAGCGCAGCTCCAGTGCCACGAGGTGGAGTGTGACCGCACGCGGCGACGCTCGCCATCACGAACAATGCGACCAAGAACAGGCCCAGGTGGATTCTTACAGACTTCAATTGCCCCTCATTTGGATTCCATTGCCAAACTTCCTCACGACCGGCTTTCGCTCCGTTCGAGGAGCAAAGGTCGGTCGTGCGCTCAGCAACTGCTTGGGATTCTTTGGCACGACACCAACTGTTGGCGTCGAACCCATCCGACGCACGGCAGTCGTTTGCGCACGAAATGCGCCAACGCTCGTCGAGTGCACATGCATTCCAACAAAGCCCGAAGCAATGCAACCGATCGCGAGCGCAGGGACGTGAGGTGGCTCACTTCGAGCCACCTCCGTTCCGAGAAGCGAGCGAAATCCAATCGCAGCAGCTCTGTTCTTGAACGGCAGCGAGCGGGACTGGCTCAGCGCGGCTGGGTCGGCGAATCGGTGCGCATGGCAAGCAAGTCGACACCTGCGCCTTCGATGGCGGCGAGGGTCGTGTTGACGAGGTTCTCGTAGGCGGGCCCGTGGACCTTGAGCCCACCGAAGCCACCATTGAGCTCACCCGAGTAGATCCCCCCGAAGCGCGCGGTCTCATCGTCCTCGAAGACCACCCCTCGTTTGCGCAGCAGGCTGGCCACCTTGCTCAGGTTGGTCTTGGTTGGCACCGAGACAGCGAAGAAGGCCTGATCGACGGGCCAGTGGTGGCGCGTCGTGAGCAAGTACGCGAGAATCGCGCCGGAGCGGTCCCCGCCGTGATCGCAGTGAATGTAGATTTGAGAAGGCTCGAAACCTGCCGTGCCTTGGATGATCTTCTCTTGGCTGGGGAAGCGACTTCCAAAGGCGATGTCGACACGCGCCATGGACAGCGCGTCGATCTGTTCCTCGACGTTGCGGTCGAGGTGCGAACCGCTGATCACCAAGCGGACGCCACGAGCATACAGCTCGCGGATGTGGGAGGCGTCCGGCAGTGAGCCCACCCAATAGCCCTCCTGGACCTGTCGGATGTTGCGGGGCAGACCGTTGTTGGACAGGCGCCACCGGGCTCCAAAGCTGCTCGAGACCAGACTCTGGACGCCGAGCGTTTGTAGCTGTTGCGTGAGGTTTTTGTCGAAAGGCTTGGCGGCGATTTGGGTTGAAGGACTGGCCTCCTGCTTCTGAGCTGGGAGCACCATCCTCGCCGGGGCACTCGGCTCCGTGGAGTGCGGCGGAGTGTGCCTCTCGGAGGCTTGCGCAACCTCTTCCTCGCAGGACCACGCCGGAATGAGCGAGGCGACGGCGAGGAACGACGCAAGACACAAGCCCGCCAAGGCGCTCACCACGAGCGCTTTGCGAAGTCTTGGTACTGGGGGGTGTTCGAGAACTTGTGTCATGTTCATACGAAAACAGCTGATTGCCGGTCCAGCCGGGTTGTCGAGCCCGATACAATCGGGCTCGCGACCCTCGAGCTCGAGGCTCTGAGCCTCAGCTGTGCGAATGATAGTACGAAGATGAAGGTGTGAAAATTTTCGTCGGTCGCCTTCACTCACCTCGGCGCCACCTATTTCTTCTCAGCGTGGGGCTGGAGCGCCTCGACTTTGGGGTGCTGAGGAATTTCCCCCTTTATTGCTGTGGGAATCGTCCGAGGGCGCTGAATCTGGGGCAGGTTGGACGCCGGCATTGGGTTGGCGTTCGGGGGCCGTTGGACCTGCACGCGGGCGCTGTAGATGACCTCGAGCTTCTCGGCATCACCCTTCTGATCGGTGAGGATCCAGAGCGTGCTGTTCGCGACCTGCTTGCCTTCTGCCATCGTCATCGTGACCTGATAACGATCTCCCACCTTGTCGATCTTCGCTTGGACCATGTTCTGTGGGTCTTCGATGCCGGTGACCTTGAATTTGGTTCCCTTGATAGTGGAGACGAAGACGACGACATCGCGGGTCGATTTTCCGTTCTCATCAAAGAAGAAATGAACCCGATCCTGATCCACGCTGATGTCGCTGGTGGCCCTTCCGTCGACACGGAGCTGGACCTCCTTGGGGGATTCGAGGTTGGTCTTCACGGTGAGCAGGCCGCCGAACCGGCGCGCCACATCGCCAGGCTTGATGGTGACCTCGAGGGTTGGCTCCTTCGCGCCTTTGACCATCTTCCCCGAGATGAGATTGGGATCGCTCGAGACCATCTCCACGACCTTCACTTCTTTGGCTTTGCTGCCGACGAGCTTGACCTGCTGGACTATGGTGTCACCCGTCATGACGTCGCCCATCGAGAGGCGCTCTGGGTCGAACCCTACGGCGACCTCGACGGTTCCTGAGATGTTGAGCTTGAAGGCAGGGTTGACGGGATCGTCAGAGCTGACGGTGACGGTCTTGGCGAGGACGCCGTGCCGACCTGCAGTGTGAACAGTGACTTCGATTTTGGCTTCTGCACCTGGGGCTACAATTGGCTCGCTGACCACGGCCGCTGTGCACCCTCAGCCACCATCGGCGCGACTGATGGTCAAGGGTCCTAGGCCCGAGTTCTTGACCACGAATGTGTGTTTGACGTCGTCGCCTTGAGCGACGGTGCCATAGTCGAACGACGGCGCGTCACAGCCGATCGCCGGAGCGGGCCCTGCAGGTTTGGACTCCTCGACAACCGGTTTGGCGACCTTCGGATCGACACCAGCAACCCTGCGGAGCTGTTCGAGCTTGGCCTTCGGCGGCCGAGTCTTGGGCTCTGGAACAAGGTCCTTTGCCACTTGTGGCGCCTCGTCAGCCTCGCAGACGGGGATGGCCTCTTCGCCCTCCTTCTGAGAAGCTCCCTCGCCTTCCTCCTTTTCGTGCTCAGCACGCTGCGGTAAGCAGCCGCCAAGCAGGAGGATCAGCAGGGCGATGAAAGGGAAACGTCTCATACCTCTTCTCCCAGTTTGCGCGTGAGCGTATTGCGGCGCTCCGATGCTTCGGAGCGCCGCGTCAGAACAACATGCTCATATCGCATTTTTTGGCCGTTGCCAAACCCACGTTTTCAGCCGCGCGGGGCACCAAGGCTTTCGCTCCCTTCGAAGCGCTCGACGTCGTAGACGCGGTGGCACAGGTAGCGACCCAAAGAGCGGATGGCCTGGTCGGCCGAGCGAAATACGGGGACTCCGCGCGAGCGTATGGCGCGGGCCAGCGGATCGTATAGGCTTCCGGAGTCGACCACGACGATGATCGGCTTCTTCGATTGGTGGAAGAGCCGCGGCAGCCGCTCGACGAGCGAGCCCGTTTCTCCAATCTCATCAGGTGTGGTCTCGAGGGCCGCTGTCAGGGGCACCACTCCGACAACGAGGGCATGGATTTCCGGGCTGTCCAGCATGACGCGGATCGCGCCTTCATAGGCGTCTTCGTTGGCCATGGGCGTCAGATCCAGGGGATTGCGAGGGTTCACAAGGGCCCCGAGGCCCTGCTGCGTGAGCAGCTGCGCGAGTCGCGCCGTCGGCACGCCCGAGAGCTCCACCATGTCCACCTTGTAGCGGTGTCCTCGGATGGCATCCGCCATCCCGACGGTCTCGAAGCCCGCATTGGAGATGGCGCCGACGTGCACGCCTGCGACGTCCTTGCAGTGCAGCGCCGTACACAGCTCCATGAGCTGCTCGAACTCCTTGAAGGTGTCCGTGACGATCGCTCCCGCCTGCCCAGCCGCGGACTGGCAGACGTCGTAGTCGCCCGCGACCGCCGCCGTGTGCCCAGCGGCCGCGCTGCGCCCCTGCTCGGTGCGCCCTGCCTTGTAGAAGACGATGTCCTTGCCGGCCTCGCTGAGGGTGCGGATCGTCTGGATGCTCACCAGTCCGTCGAGATCGTTGAAACCTTCGGCGTAGAGACCGATGACATCGATGTCGTCACGGCGCCCGATGGCCATCATGACGTCGGACGGAGTCAGGTCGAGCTGGTTGCCAATGGACACCGCGAACGCCGGATCCAACGTCTCCAGGTTGCTCAAGCGGCTGACGATGAACGCGCCGCTCTGAGAGAGCAGCGCCGCGCGACGCGCCGGTTTTGCCCAACGCTTGTCCAGCTTGCCGCTGGGGATGAAGAAGGTGTCGTAGTGGCCAGGCCGCGAGATGACGCC
This sequence comes from Deltaproteobacteria bacterium CG_4_9_14_3_um_filter_63_12, assembly GCA_002789955.1. Classification (GTDB taxonomy): domain Bacteria; phylum Myxococcota_A; class Bradymonadia; order UBA4248; family UM-FILTER-63-12; genus UM-FILTER-63-12. The sequence goes on from PFUG01000658.1 coordinate 23,122, forward strand.
GAGGCTGTTCGGCCCCAGGAAGACCGTGCGACGCCCTTCCCGCCGCCCCTCCGCAATCGCCGCCCGCACCTCCTCCTTGATGTCCTCCGAGCCCTCTGTCTCGCCGACCCCACCAGAAATCAAGATGACCGCCCCTACATCCGCCGCCCACGCCTCGCGGACCAAGGCCGGAAGCTGCTTTGCGGCCGCCGCGATGACCAGCAGGTCGAGGGGCTCTGGCGCTTCGCTCAACGTGGCGATGCAGCGCGCTCCATCCAGGGTTTCTTGTCCGGCCTTGACGGCGTAGAGCCGCTCTCGGGGGAAGCCGGAATCGAGCACATTGTTGAGGATGATGCGGCCGAAGTTCATGGCCGTCGCCGAGGCGCCGAGCACCCCGATGGAACGCGGCTCGAGCAAGGCTTCGACGGCCGCGACCGGGCGCGCGGGCGTGCCAAGGGCGACCGGAAACAGGGTCCCTCGCCCGTCGAGGGGGATCATCCGCTGTTGCCTGAACGCAAACGGGTTGACCTCGAGCTCGGCGACGTCCGGGCCACCCTCCCCTCTGGCCACACAGAAGCGCTGCGCCAAGAGGATAAAGGCCCGGAAGCAGCGCAGGAGCTCGCCGTCGGAAACCTCGCGGCGGCGACCGCGGGCGCGGCCCGAAAGGATGTCGTAGGCCGCAGTCTTCTTGAAGAGCTCGAGGAACTCCTCGGCCGTCGTGTCCGTAGCCAGAGCTTTTGCGACGGCGATGCCTGGGAGCATCTTGCGGGCGAGGTACTCCGTATCGATGCCGCCTAGACCAGCGGCGATGACGGGACCAAATTCTCGCGTCGCCCGAATCCCAAGAAACAGCTCGTTGCCGAAGCCCGGCTGGGTTCGTTCGACAAACTCGACGACCAGCACTCCGCGCACATCGGCCGTCTCGCGATGGCGCTCGATGAGCCGGTCGATCTCCTCGCGCACCGAGTCGTAGTCCTTGCGGACGAAGACGATGCCGTTGGCGTCGCTCTTGTGCACGACGTCCGGCGAGACCAGCTTGACGACGACTCGCTCGCCGGGGAACTGGGCCAGGGCGTCCTCGGAGATGAGCTCGTCCATGCTGAGGAAGATGTGGTGCGGGGGCGAGATCGCGCCGATCAGCTGCACGATGGTGTAGACCTCGTGCTCGAAGAGCTGGGTGCGGCCTTCTTCGTAGACGTTGCGGAGGGCGCGCTCGACGGCGTGGACTTCGGCGCCGGAGAGCTTGTCCTGCATGTGGACGACGTCGATGACGGGCATATCAGGTCGCTCCGGTTCGGCCAGGTGCTCGGTGGGGAGGGTCTCGAGCCAGTGTCTGACGGTTCTGGAGGTGGCGCCTCGCTCCAGGCCGTCGAGGTAGGCCATGGCGGCGTTGCGGCCGAAGCGAAAGGCCCGCTGGTTGACCTCGACGACGTTCTCGCCTTTGTCCTCGAAGAGGGCGGAGACGGCGTCCTCGAGGTCCTGGGGGTCGAGGGCGAGGTGCAGCGAGGCGGCGCCGAGGACGGCCATGTTGGAGGCGCGACCAGACCCCGCTGCGCGGGCGATGAGCTCGCCGTCGATGAGGATGTGACGGCGATGGGCCGAGACACGGTCGAGGACCGTCTCGATGGGGGGATAGTTGCCGATGTTGACGAAAGCGTTGAGGCTGCTGACCAGCGCGCCCTGCTCGGCGAGGTAATGGACGTAGCGCAGCGACTCGAGCGGCTCGACTGCGATGATGAGGTCGACGTGGCCGACCTGGATTAGGTCGCTGAAGATCTCGTGGCTAGCGATGCGCAGGTGGGACTGAACGCCCCCGCCGCGCTGGCTCATGCCGTGGACTTCCGCCTGCTTGATGTGCAGACCTCGGCGCAGGGCGGCCTTGGAGATGGCTTGTGCGATGGTGAGGATGCCTTGGCCCCCAACTCCTGCGAGGATCAGATTCTGTTCCATGGTGCCTGTCTCGGGTTTCGTCGGTTTTCACTCAACTTTCAAAGGTAACTGGCTTCGCTCAGCGGCCGACCACGTCGATTTCGATGCCCGGCGGTCAACGGCCAGCAGAAGAATTCGACGGCAGTTTTGGGTCAGGAGGCCGCTTGCAGCTTGGCCGCGAGCTTTTCTCTTCGCGCGCTGTGGATGCAGGCCCGTTGGGGGATCACGACGCTCAAACCTGGGTAGGCAATTTCGCGCCGGATGGCCTCGACGTTGTCCTTGTGCGCCTTGGCCACGGGGTTGAGGACGATGGTGTGCTCCGGGTCGACCCCAAGACCGCGCAGAACGTCGAGGAGCTGCTCTCCCGAGGTCATGGTGAGCTGGCCGCCGGTCATGGCGACGGTGGCGTTGTCGAGGATGAGCACGGTCATGTTGGCGTTCTGTCGCGCGGCGGAGATGAGGCCGGTCATGCCGGAGTGCGCGAAGGTGCCGTCGCCGATGGTGCAGACAACCGGATGTTTGCCGGCCCTCGAGGCGCCGAGCGCCATGGAGATGGAGGCGCCCATGTCGAGGCAGGCGTGTACGGCCCGAAAGGGCGGCAACACGCCCAAGGTGTAGCAACCGATGTCGGAGAAGAGGACGGGGTCTTCGTAGATGGAGGTCGCTTCGACCAAGGCGCGGAAGCTGTCGGAGTGGGGGCAGCCGCGGCAGAGCTGCGGCGGACGCGCAGCGAGGTCGGTCAGTGGCAGGCCGGACTGGGTGCGAGGTCGGCCTAGGGCCTGGGCGAGCGCGTCTGGACTGAGCTCACCGGTGGAAGGCAAATCGCCGGTCAGCTTGCCTCGGATGGCCTTGCCTGGGATGCCGAGGAGGCCTTGCAGGCGGCGTTCGATGAAGGGGTAGCCCTCTTCGACGACCAAGATCTCATCGCAATGATTGACGAGCTCGCGGATCAGGGTGACGGGCAGCGGATAGAGGCCGACGTGCAGCAGGGAGACGTCTGCGTTGCCGTTGAGGGCCTCGCGCACGTAGTTGTAGGCGAGACCAGCGCAGAGGACGCCGCGGCTGCTGCCGAGGGTGAGCTTGTTGAAGGAGGAGCGCTGCGAGCGCTCGACGAGCTCGGGCTGGAGGTCGACCAGCTGTTGGAACTTGCGACGCGCGTTGACCGGAACGAGGGTCCAGTCGTTGGGGTTGGGTCGGCGTACGTCGGCGGCGGAGCGGGTGATGAGCTCGCGCGTCTCGACGTTGGCACGGCTGTGGCACAGGCGAGTGACGAGGCGCATCATGACGGGGAGACCGATGGCCTCTGAGGTCTGGAAGGCCTCGCGAGTCATCTCGTAGGCTTCTTGCTGATTGGCGGGCTCGTACATGGGGAGCTTGGCGAAATCGCCATAGAAGCGGCTGTCTTGCTCGTTCTGCGAGGAGTGCATGCCCGGATCGTCGGCGATGACGACCACCATGCCAGCGTTCACGCCGGTCAGCGCGGAGTTCATGAAGGGGTCGGCGGCGACGTTGAGGCCGACGTGCTTCATGGAGACCAAGGCGCGCTTGCCCACATAAGACATGCCCAGCGCTTCCTCGTAGGCCGTCTTCTCGTTGGTGGACCAGATGGCAGAGATGCCCGGTCTTTCGGCCCTGTTTGCGGCCCTACTACGGATGTACTCGAAGATCTCGGTGGCGGGGGTTCCGGGATAGGAGAAGGCCCCGCCTATCCCCTCATCGATGGCACCCCGTGCCACAGCCTCATCTCCCAACAACAGTTCAGCGCTCATTTGCCACTCCATTGCATTTGTTTGCCACTCCCGCGGGCCTTGGGCCAGCGGGGTTGAGCACAGCGCGAGACCTCTATTTCGGCACTCGAATCGGTGGTCTCTGAGCTCGGCATCTCGTCCGTCAGGGGCGCCAGACTGCGAACTCAGACGAGATGGGGGTGTTGGACACCCGGCGAGGAATCCTTAGGAGTCGTCCGGGAACAAGATGCGCATTTGGGCGAAGTCAGAGGTGGGAGGGCAGGAGGTCGATGCAGGCGATGCCCAGCATCGTCGAAGCAGACCGACGCTGCCATCACGCCTCCGGCGATGCTCAAATGGGCAGGTTGTTTCCTGACGACTCCTTCGGTTCGGCAGGACGCTGGCGACTCGACGGTTCGGGCTGTAGGCCCTGATGTTCGTGGACACTCACGCTGTGGTGTCAGCGCCTTAATAGGTTCGGGCTCCGTTCTCGTCAACAGACCAATGAATACTCATTCAATCGTGGGGGTTTGCGCTCCGCGAGTCGTTTGTAGGTTGTCGTAGAAATGCGGGTTTGCTAGTTTCGCCGAGCTTTCCTCCTTCGAGGCGCAGAGCCTTGCCGAGCTCCGACTGTTTCTCGAATTTCAAATCTAGAAGGGGTCCTGAGATCGACCGCCGCGCAGACGAAATTTTGCCTCCTAACACCCAATTTGGCGGGAGGTATCGGATCATCAAGCACCTCGCCGCGGGCGGCATGGCGCGGGTCTATGTGGCCGAACAGGCGCCCCTCGGGCGCGCCGTCGCACTCAAGATCTTGCACCGCGAGTTCAGCGAAGACCTAGACAGCGTCAAGCGTTTCGAGCGCGAAGCGATCGCGGTCAGCAAACTGACCCACCCCAACACCATCACCGTCTTCGATTTCGGCCAGGCCGAGGACGGGCAGTTTTACCTCGCCATGGAGTTCCTCGAGGGCGAGCCCTTGAGCAACCGGCTCAAGAAAGTCGGGGCTCTTGCTCCACAGGACGCGCTCGCCATCGCGGCCCAAGTCTCCCGCAGCTTGGCCGAGGCCCACCAGAAGGGCATCGTCCACCGAGATCTCAAACCCGACAACATCTTCCTTGGGCAGATCGAGCGGAACTTCGTCAAGGTGCTCGACTTCGGCATCGCCAAGCTGATGAAGAGCGAGCCGGTCACGAAGTTGACGCAGATGGGCGCTATCCCTGGCACACCCGAATACATGAGCCCGGAACAGGCGCGTGGCGAGGAGCTCGATGGGCGCAGCGACCTGTATGCGCTCGGGATCGTGCTCTACGAGATGCTGAGCGGCAAAGCGCCGTTCACGGCCCCGACCTTCTTGGCCACCGCGCTCAAACATCTCAGCCAGCCGCCACCGCCGCTGCCCAGGACGGTTCCGGCTCCGTTGGCGAGCTTCATCATCAACGTCGCGCTGGCCAAGTCCCCCAACGACCGTCCGGCGACCGCCGACCTCTTCCTCGAGGGCCTCGAAGAGGCCGCGAACAGCTCGGGCATCCAGTTTGGCCACACCTTCACTGGACGCGTCGACCGCGGAGAGGTCGAAGCCAGCCTCGAGCTCGAGCTGTTACGAAAGCAGCTGCGGGAGGCCGAGGCGCAGAAGAGCGAGCTCGAACGTCAAAGGGTGACCGACACGAAGCGCTCGGTGGAGGAGATCAACTTCCTGCGCTCACAGCTCTCCCGAGCTGAGGCGCCCGCCGCGCCGAGCGCCGGCCACTCGCCGCGAGTGAGCCCGGTGCCAGGAAGCGGGCCCCAACGCGTGGTCGCGCGAGTGCCTTCGTCCGCTCCCCCGCCGCGCGCCTCGGTTCAAGAACGTGCGGTCGCGCCGGCGCGGCGTGCTACGGTCCAGGAGCGCACCCAACAGCGCGCTCCCGCCCACCAAGCGCAACCAACGGCGCAAGTCACGACGCCGGCTGCGCGTCAATCCCAACCTGCGGCCAAAATCTCGACGCCGGCCGCGCGCCAACCCCAGCCTGTGGCGCAGGTCTCCGCGCCTCCCATCCGTCCGTCACAGTCGGCGATGCCCCCCGTGCCCGAATCGAGGCGCAAACGCGGCGGGACCAAACCCGACCACGACGCGGCCCCTCTTGCAGATCCGCGCGACCGCTACGCCCAACCCGTGAGCGTCCAACAAGAGGACGAGCGGCTGGAAGCCCCGACTCGCCTGGATTGGGGCGCCCCAGAGGTCGCCGACCTGCATCACCAGCAGGTCTTGCGCGAAGCCAACGCGCCGACTGAACCCAAGCCCGTCTCGCAGCGACCAATCCCGCGCAATGTCTCGACCGAGCGGGGCTATCCCGTACAGCCGGAGGCTCCCGCGCAGAGCGCGAATCCTGGGCCCAGACCGGTCGAGAGCAAGCACCAGACCTCGATTCACATCCCGCCCCAGAACGTCTCCAGCACACTGATGGCCTTCGCCAAACCGGCCATCGACGCCATCGGCGTCAACCCCAACGCCGCCCAACTCAAGCAGACGCTTGTCTTTGCGACCTCGGTGTGGAACGCGGCCATCCAAGGGGCCGAAGCCGTCGGCGAAGCGCGCGCCTGGGTCGTGGCGAACGGTACGCCAGCCATGGTGCAGATCTTCGACCTGCTCTACCAAGCGAAGCTGCGACAGTTCGCTTCGGAGTCTTTCTTGATCGAAGAGATCGAGGTGACGCAAAAGGTGCAGGGGCTGGGCATCATCGTGAAGGTGCGCATCCCTTAGGCTAGCGCCCGTCCGGAAATGCCCCATCTGCGGCATCGCCTTCCTTCCTCGCTCCTCGGCGTACCGGTCATGCGCCTGCGTCGCTCGGTCGTCGGCTCCTTGCACCTTGGGCATTTCCGAACGGGCACTCACAAGATGTCCTTCGGGAAGAGTTCGGAGTCCACGCGGCTATTCGACGACCGGGCTCTCTGCCGCTTCGAGCCGCTGCCGTGCCTCATGGATCAACGTCAGAACGATGTCCTTCGAGATCCCAGACTTCTGGGCCACGACGAAGATCACCTTCTTCTCGTCCAGCGCGACATCGCCGTCGATCATGGCCAGCTCGATCATGTCCTCGAGGCACAGGATCCGCGTCGAATAGCGGCTCAGAGGTCTCAGCTCTATGTCTGAGCCACGGTTCTCGAGGAGCTCGACCAACAGCTCGGGAGGGGCTCCGATGTTCGCGCAGACCTGCGCCAGGAACGCGTTCTCGGACATCAACACCACAGCGTCAGCGGTGGCGATGGCGATCAGATTCCCGAGGTATTGCCTCTGGTCTGCTGCGTTCATGGTCTCCTTCTGCTTGATGAGCACTGGCCAGAAGTCCAGCTGCGTGTCGGTGTGATGTGGCATAGGTCTGAAGGTGCTCCGCGTCGCCTGAACTTGTCAATCACCAAACCGCCAGGGGCGCAGCGTGCTGCGCCCAGGCGCTGCACGCTGCGCACACAGCAATCACTGAAGGTTCTTGGTCAACTCTTTTCGGACGTCGTTGGAGTCGGCGGCGCCCTTGGTCATCCGCATCACCTGTCCGAGCAAGAAACCAAAGAGCTTCTGCTCCCCAGCGCGATAGCGAGTCACAGCCTCTGCGTTGGCCTCCATCACGCTACGGATGGCTTCGTCCAACACGTTGCCACCGACCTTTCCGAGCCCTCTGACTTCTGCGATGCGCTGCGGATCTCCGCCTTCGGCCAGCAGCGTCTCGAAGACCTCTTTCGCCGCAGTCAGCGTGATGGTCTCGGCGTCCGCGAGTGCCACGAGCTTCCCGAACTCGACGGGACCAAACGGCAATCGGTCGAGCGAGCGAGTCTTCAGCTCCCGGAAGAGCTCGTTGACCATCCACTTCGAGACCGACTCGGGTGCTGGGTGAACCTTCAACGTGGCCTCGAAGAACTCGGTCAGCGCAGAGTCGCCCGTGAGCAGCTCGACGATGTGGCTCGCCAACCCCAACTCACTGGTGTAGCGCTCGTAACGCGCGTCCAGCTCTGGGTCTGCGATGCGGGCCAACTGGCGCTCGCTCATGCGGATCGTGGCGTCTCGCTCGGGGTCCTTCGCCCGGTTGAACATCGGCTTGGGCACTTCGACCTCCAACGGGGCCTCCTCGCCCAGGACGAACTTCGCCCACGAGTCCTTGAGCGAGACCACGCGGTTGAAGACCAACCGACCTGCGGTGTGCTCGACGGGATCGCTGAAGAAGAAGCCCTGACGTTCGAACTGGTAGTGTTCTCCAGGCAGAGCGCTGCCAAGGCTCTCTTCGACCCGGGCCTCGCCCATCGTGATGAGAGACGCGGGGTTGAGGTCCTCCAAGTAGTCGTGCTCGACCCCGGGCCTCTCGACCTTGAAGAGGCGGTCGTAGAGCCGAACCTCGGCCGGGCAGGAGCGGGCCGCCGAAACCCAGTGCAACGTGCCCTTCACCTTGCGCCCGTCGGGAGCCGTCCCGCCGCGGGTCGCTGGGTCGTAGGTGCAGCGCAGCTCGACGATCTTGCCGCTCGCGTCCTTGAGCACCTCGTCGCAGGTCACGTAGTAGGCATAGCGCAACCGAACCTCGACGCCGGGAGCCAGCCGATGCCACTTCTTGGGCGCCTCCTCCATGAAGTCCGCGCGCTCGATGTAGAGTTCCCGCGAGAAGGGCACCTCGCGGCTCCCTTCCTTGGGCACGTCGTGCGGCCAATAGCTGGCCTCGAGCAGCTCGATCGAATCCTCGGGGTAATTCGTGATGACAACCTTGAGCGGATCGAGCACAGCCATGACTCTAGGCGCGCGATGATTGAGGTCGTCGCGCAGGCAGTACTCGAGCTTGCCGATGTCCACGGTGCTGTTGGCCTTGGCCACGCCGATGAGCTCGGCAAAGGCTCTGATGGCCTCGGGTGTCACCCCTCGGCGGCGCAGGCCTGCGAGGGTCGGCATGCGGGGATCATCCCAGCCGTCCACCAGCTTGTCGGTGACCATGCTCAGCAAATTGCGCTTGCTCATCACGGTGTAGCCGAGCGCCAGCCGCGCGAACTCGAGCTGTTGCGGATGACAAGGCGCTGAGACGTGGTCGAGCACCCAATCGTAGAGCTCGCGGTTGCTCTCGAACTCCAGCGTACAGAGCGAGTGCGTGATGCCCTCGAGGGCATCCTCGAGACAGTGCGCGAAGTCGTACATCGGGTAGATGCACCAAGTATCGCCGGTGCGGTGATGATGCGCGTGCTTGATGCGGTAGAGCAGCGGGTCACGCATCAGCATGTTGGGCGACGCCATGTCGATCTTGGCTCGCAGGACGTGGGAGCCCTCGGCAAATTCGCCCGCGCGCATGCGGCGGAACAGGTCGAGGTTCTCCTCGACCGAACGGGCCCGGTACGGGCTCTCGGTCCCCGGCTCGTAGATCGTGCCACGCCCTTCTTGGATCTCTTCGCGCGAGAGCGAACAGACGTAGGCCAGACCCCTCTCGATGAGCTCGACGGCGAAGCCGTACATGGCCTCGAAGTAGTCCGACGCAAAGTAGATCTTCTCGCCGGGATCGAAGCCGAGCCACTTCACGTCGGCGATGATGGAGTCGACGTATTCTTGGTCTTCTTTGGCCGGGTTCGTGTCGTCGAAACGCAGGTTGCAGTGGCCCTTGTAGTCGAGCGCCACGCCGAAGTTGAGGCAGATCGACTTGGCGTGCCCGATGTGCAGATACCCATTGGGCTCTGGCGGGAAGCGCGTCAGGACGCGGCCGTCGTGTTTGCCGTTGCGCAGGTCTTCGTCGATGATGGCGCGGATGAAGTTGCTTCGCCCACGCTCCTCGGGACGCTCTTCCGAACTCGGGTTATTCTCGATACTCAACGCTTCCTCCAACCTACTGGCGCTTCGCACAACGATTTGGGTTCCATGCGACCGTTGAAGTCTATACTCCGAAAAGCTCCCGGCTTCCAAGACCCCGCGACACCCCTGTGATGCGTGTAGAGACGTGAATTCCAATCCACCAACGCCAGCACAGCGCCTGCGTGCCATGCCTCGTGAACTCTCAGGAACGCTGTTCGATGAGTGACCTCTCGCAGCCAGCAGCGCGCGACTTCCTGCCGCGCTTCTTCGCAACGCTGGTGGCCCTGACCTTCGTGGCTCACCTCGTCGCGCTGCAAGTGCGCGAGTCCATCTTTGGCGGCGGCTGGCTGAAGAACTTGGTCTACGTCGCCTGGGACGAGCGCCTCGGGCTCGCCTTCGCCCTCCTGCTCTTCACGGTGGCGAGCGTCGGACTCTGGCTGCTGGCGTGGCTCAAGCTGTTGACGCTTCTCGGAATGCCGAGGCGGCGGGCTCTTAGCCTCGCCGCCGGAGCCTGGGTGGCGCTGCTGGCGCTCGACTTGGCCGTCCGACAGCAGCTCGCCAGCATCTTCGGCGACGCCTTCGATCTCTTTGAGTTCAGCCGCGGCGTCGGCGGCGTGCTGGCCATGTTCCGCAACCTCTGGACCTGGTACCACCGCGAAATCCTGCTCGGCGGCGGCGCGCTCATCGCCCTCTTCGTCGCCGCCGTCCTCCTCTCGAGCGCCTTGCGCTCAGAGCGCCACACCTGGTGGGGCGTCGACCGCCTGAGCGCCCGCAGCGTGCAAGTGACCACGGCCCTCGGCTGTCTCGCCGTCCTCGCCTTCCTCACGGTCTTGTCGCAGATTTGGCCCGAGACTCGGGTCTTGCTCACCGGCGACACCCTGGTGGGGCTCCCCTTTGGCGCGCTGGTCTCGGCCACGACGGACTTCGACGGCGACGGCTACAGCCAATTCGAGAGCCCCCCGGACACCGCACCGTGGGACCCCGACCAGCACCCCCACGCCCTCGACACGCCCAAGGACGGCATCGATCAGGATTTGCTCCTCGGCGACCTCGATCTGGACGGCCTACCCGACGAGGTGCTCCTCGAGCTGCGCGCCCGCACTCACTACGACCAAGCCCAATTCTCCAGACGCCTCAACGTCGTCCTCGTGATTCTCGAGAGTGTCCGCTACGACTCGCTGCGCGCCGAGGTCCGGGGCGTCCCCGTGATGCCCAACCTGCAGAGCCTCGTCGCACAGGGCGCGCTGGCTCCGGACGGATTTCAGGCGACCGCGGGCTTCACCACGCCGAGCCTCAGCCAGCTCTTCTGGGGCAACACCTTCAATCCGGGCAGCAGCCTCCTCGACGACTTCCGCGACAACGGCCGCAAGCTCGGCGTCGTCAGCGGCTATAACCTCGAGGAGGAGGGGTTCGAGCGCAACATCGGCCTAGACAAAGTCGACTTCCTCTTCGATTCCCGCGCCGACACCGAGCTGGACGCGCGCATCGACACGACGCCGGCGCGCCGGCTGGTGCCCCAAATCGACGCTTTCCTGACCCAACAGGCCAAGAACAAGGCGCCGTTCTTCCTCTTCGTGCACTTCGCCGACTCGCATTTCCCCTATCTGCAAGACAACGAGCGGGTGCTCGGAGAGTCGAGCCTGAGCCGCGGGGAGATGACTGCGGCGCGGCGCAACGAGCTCTTGGAGGTCTACTACAACCAGGTCCACCACCTCGACCGGGGCTGCGGCGCGCTGATGGAGTCCTTGCAGCGCAACGGTTTGCGGGACAACACCGTGGTCTTCTTCATGAGCGACCACGGCGAGTCGCTCTTCGACGACGGCATCCTGCTCGGGCACGGCACGGCGCTGACCGAGGTCATGACTCACGGCGTGATGGTGGTCGCCGGGGCGACTCAAAATGTGCCCGAGGTCTTCTCACACCTCGACGTGCGGGCGCTCGTGCGCTCGATGCTGACCAAGCCGCCTGTTGTCCGGCCAAAGGTCGTCCGCAGCCCCGCGCAGCACGTGCTGCACTACCTCGGTTCGCCCACGAGCCCCTCCAAGATCGGCCTCACGCGGGCCGGCGAGCAAGTGGATTACGACTTCGAAACAGCTCGGACGCGGCTGGACGCGGGGGCTTGGGAGCCCTTCGACCCGACGTCCACCAAGCAGGAAGCCGTCAAACAGCTGCTCCTGGAGTGGGAAGCCATGCAGTGGCTCAACCGCGACAACGCCGGTTGGCAGTACTGACGGCGGCCTGTTCACAATCGAGCGTGGGTGCAGGGAAGAAGCAGGGCTCTGCCCTGACCCGCCGGGGGACTTTGTCCCCCGGACCCCCAATTGCTTTCTTGTTTTCAGTGAAGGTACGAAAGACGGGCCATCCCCATCGGACACTGTCCGGTTTCGAGTGTCCGCCAGCGGACACTTTCCCGTGTCAGCCCGCAGCCGAGTTCGCAAACCCTTTGACAGCATCGGGATGAGGCCTGCGCGCCCACGGCCCGGTCGTTGCAACTCTCTCTGCTGGGTCCGGCGCGGCGATGTTCAGCTGGACGGCGAATCGCCTGCATGGACCTCCGCTCACGCTTCCTCTCCCCTTTCGTCTTCGAAGGGGGGAGAGACAGGAGGTCGAAGGTCATGTCAAGCCGACGACGCAGTTTTGAGAATGCAGTGCTAATCAGTGTTTTCGCAGTGGTCTTGGGCCTCGGCTCGAGTGCGCTGGCGGCTGGCCCGGAGAAGGGCTTGGCGACGGCCCAAAGCGGCTCGGAGAAGGGCTTGGCGACGGCCCAAAGCGGCTCGGCATCGAAGGCGAGCTCCTCGAAGACCTTCAAGCGCGCCGACAACAAGACCGTGAGCATCACTCGCCTCGATTCCAGCCCCACACCCACGCGGCGCGGCCTTGACGCACAGGTCGCCACCGAGCTCTCCGACGAAGAGCTGCTCGAGATGCACGACGGCTCCTTCTACCTCGACGTCTGGAGTTCGGACACGGCCGAAGCGAACTTGGCGCTGCGTTTCGGCGGCGGCCACACCTACACTTTCCTGGCCGCAGGGACCGACCTGAGCGTCGCGGAGCCCGGCGAAGACCGCCGCTACGAGGTCGGCGCTGGCGCGGGCATCCGCGGCTTCATCGACGAGGCGTTCATCGACTTCGACCTCTCTCTGTACGTGCTTCTGGACCAAGGCGGTTCCCCGCTCGAGGCCGGCATGGCGAAGATTCGATTGGGTGTGGGCAGCCGCTTCTCGAGGTACTTCGCCGTCTCGGCAGGCATGACCGCGACGCTCTTTGGCGACCTCGACATTCCCACGCAGGACACCACGGTCGCGCACCCCACCTACGTGCAAGCCGTCACGTACCTCGACGTCGAGGCACCCCTGCGCTTGGCGCTGTGGCCCGGCTTCTATGCCGGCATGGAGTTCTGAGGTTCGAGCGGTCGAACCGCGTCCGGCCGCATGAACCCACCACGGCGAACCGCGTCCGGCCGCTCGAACCCACCACGGCGAACCGCGTCCGGCCGCTCGAACCCACGACGGCGAACCGCGTCCGGCCGCCCGAACCCACCACGGCGAACCGCGTCCGGCCGCCCGAACCCACGACCCCCCAGGGCGTTGCCCTGGGCTGGTATGGTCGGCCCTTTCAGGGCCGGGCGGGCCGACGCCCAGGATCAACGCAGTCCGTATCGCGACGGAGC
>PFUG01000391.1:0-671 GCA_002789955.1 Deltaproteobacteria bacterium CG_4_9_14_3_um_filter_63_12
GCCGAAGTACTTTACGTTTATTGCGTTGGAGCCCTCGTGGAGCTGGACTTGGAAGTCGGCCTCGTCGGTCGAGGTTGGGCGGACGTAGGCGTCCCAGTTGATGATGAAGACCCGGTTGGGAGCGATCCCGACCGTGCCCCAGCTCACGAGGTTGGCGTAGAGGTCGTCCCAGTAGGCCGCCAACATAGGGCCAGTGAACAGCGAGGAGGGCAGACACCCGTTGATCCACTGGCTGTTGCCGGGATTGGTCCCAAACTCGATCCAGCCGTTCGTGGTGATGTAGACGCTGCTGTACGCCACTCCGCCGAGTGTGACCGAGAAGGGGAGGGCGACCGACGAGGCGAAGTCGTCGCCAGTGAGCGTGCTGGTGAACGTCAAGTCGTTCTCGGAGGTCCCGAGGTTGACGGCCAGCATCATGTTGCCACTGTTCAAGTCGACGGAGTTGCCGCTGCTCAGGCTCAGCACGCCGTCGGCTAGGCTTAAGTTCTGGAGCTCGTCGGTCGGATTGGCCGCGATGCTCGCCAGGCTCGCACTCTTCATTCCCGCGGCGTCGGTGAGCTGCAGTGAGGTTCCGACCAGAGAGAACGCCGTGTTGAGCTCGTTGCTGGGGTTGGCGTCGGCGTCGTTGACGCCGTCCTGCAGGCTGGAGAGGTTGACGCTGAGCGGGCCAC
>PFUG01000391.1:705-10622 GCA_002789955.1 Deltaproteobacteria bacterium CG_4_9_14_3_um_filter_63_12
CGAAATGGAGGTGTTGAGCTCGTTGGTGGGGTTCGCATCGGCGTCGTTGACGCCGTCCTGAAGGCTGACCAGGTTGACGCTCTTGACGCCACCGGCGTCGGTGAGCTGCAAGGTCGTTCCGGCCAGGGCGACGCTCATGTTGAGCTCGTTGGTGGGGCTGGCGTCGGCGTCGTTCACGCCGTCTTGGAGGCTAGCCAGGGCGACGGTCTTGGTGCCCCCAGCATCGACGAGGAGCAAGTTGGTGCCGACCAGCGAGGCGCTCGTCAAGAGCTCATTGGTAGGGCTGGCGTCGGCGTCGTTGACCAGGCTGACCAACGGCACGGTCTTGGTGCCTCCGGCGTCGACGAGCAACAAGTCCGTCCCGACGAGCGAAGCGCTCGTGAGGAGCTCGTTCGTGATGCTGGCGTCGGCGTCGTTGACCAGGCTGCCGAGGGCAACGGTCTGGGTGCCCCCAGCGTCGACGAGGAGCAAGTTGGTGCCGACCAGCGAGGCGCTCGTGATGAGCTCATTGGTGGGATCGGCGTCCAGGTCCGCTCCTCCGCCGAGCCCTGCCAGCGAGACGGTCTTGGCGCCGCCGGCGTCGGTCAGGATAAGATCCGTCCCGGTAAGAGTGAGGCTCTGGTTGAGCTCGTTGCTGGGGTTGGCGTCGGCATCGATGACGCCGTCCTGCAGACTGGCCAAGGAGATCGTCCGGGTGCCGCCGGCATCGGTGATGAGCAGGTTCGTGCCCGAGAGGCTCGCCGCGGTGATGAGCTCGTTGGCCGGATCGGCGTCGGCGTCGTTGACGCCGTCTCGCAGGGCCGCCAAGGGGACCGTCAGCGAGCCGCCGCCGTCGGTGATGACCAGGTTTGTTCCCACCAGCGCCGCCGAGATGTTGTGTTCGTTGGTGGGGTTTGAGTCGGCGTCGTTGACGTCGAGGCCAGCGGTCAAGGCCGCCAGGGGGACCGTGAGTGTCCCCCCGCCATCGCTGATCAGCAGGTTGGTGCCGGAGAGCTCGGCGGTGAGGTTGTATTCGTTGGTGGGGTCGGGGTCGGCGTCGGCGGGCACGTCGGTGAGCTCGTGCCAGGAATGCTCATGTGCGGTCAAGGCGAAGTCGGCCGCGGTGAAGCCCTCGAGCGACGCGGCCTCAGCGGCAAACTCAGCGTACGCGGCGAAGGGCGCGGTGGCGATGTGGATGAGGTCCATCTCGGCGTCGCCGTCGACGGCGATCCCGAGGTAGAGGCTGTGGTTGTCTCGCAGGGTCACCAAGTCGACCGGGGTCACAGCCCCCAAGTACGCCGAGAAGAAACCGCCCTCGAAGACCACGTTCTGATTCTCGCTCCACACCTCGTTCTGTCCAGCGGCGTCGCTGTAGAGCACGAAGTGCACGGCGTAGGTCGCGTCGATGGGCAAGCCTTCGGCGTCGGCGAGCACACCCTGGACGGGGATCTGCGCCGGAGGAGTCGCCCACACGGTGGAGGACAGGCTCAACGCCAGGGCCAGGCCGACGAGAATTCTGAGGAGGTTCGAGGGCTTCATGGCAACTCACTGGTCTTGGGCGCGCATGACGCGCCCCACTGCTGCTGAAGGTCTAGGGAAGTTGAGGAACGGCGACGCCGACGCGCGCCTTGAAGCGCGTCCCCGCCACATCACTCGCGGGGCTCGGTCCGCCGACGGCGAGGTGCAGTTGGAAACGGCTCGAACGCACGACGCCGCCCCCCGAGGTGATTCCAGAGCCCGCAGGAACCGGAACGGGAGCGAGGGTGTCGGGCGGTGTGTCGGCCTCGGCGTCCGTGTCTGTCACGTCGCCGGGCTCGGTATCCACGGCATCCACAGTGGTGCTGTCTTCGAGCACCTCGCTCTGCTCGGTGTCCGTGAGATCGGCTGGGGGGCCGTTGCCGCCCTTGTCTGCTCGGCAGCTCGCCAGAATCAACAGCGAGGCCACCGCCAACAAGACCCATCGCCAGTTCCCAACGAACGTCGTGAGGCCCGACGAGGTCCTGTGTGTGCTCCGTTTCATCTCGAGATCTCTCGGCATTCGCGTGGCTCTTGACGACCCCAGCGACGATGGAGTGAATGCCGTCGTTCATAGAGGATTCTGGGAGCGAAGGCCATAAGAAATAGGGGATCGCGCCAAGGTCGACTCTTCGCTGGGTTGCAAGGCCATCTGCGCTACTCTAGGTTCCAACTTCGGGGAAAAGAGAATGGTGAGAGTCCTCCAAGGGGTGAAGTCCCTCTCGTGATAGCAGGAGTCGTGATGTTCAAGTCCATCGTCTTCGCCGTGCTGTTGATGCTCGTCTTCGCCTCGACCAGCTTCGCTGGGCCGTCGTGGGGGCAGCAGTGTGAGCGCTACTTCCGCTCGGTGGATCGTTTCTGTGAGGTCGCCCAGCAAGCTCCAGCCTACGCTCCAGCGTGCAAGCCCATCCAAGACGCTATCGCCGACATGAAGAAGCTCGCCCAGACCACTGACCCGGTGGTCATGGAGTCAGCCTGTGAGCAAGGGGCAATGGCCATGGAGCAGCTCATCGTCACGCTCCAGCCCGCCGTCCAGGCACCAACCCAGCTGGTCTTTGGCGAGCAGTGCGAGACCTACGTCTCGGTGATCGAGGAGTTCTGTGAGCAGCCGATACGGGAATTCGCCGCAATGTGCGAGCAGCAACTCTCTGGCATCCGCCGAATGCGGGAAAATACGCCCGCCGACCTCTCGCCCGATGCCGTTGCAGCGATGGAAAGCGAATGCGCCGCGGCGGTCGACGCTTTCCGCGCTTCGATCACGAAGTAGGCGCCGCATCAACAAGTAGTCGAAGCGCTCGAGCGCAGCGCGGCGTCCGCCTCTTCGACGCGGCGTTTCCAGGGCGTCGTCTCGATGCGGAACACCGCCAGCGGCTCCAATGGGATCTCTTCGCGAAACTATTGTTTCTCTTCCTTGAGCTTCGGGTTCACCACGTCGCCGAAGCGTTCGGCGTTGGCCAGCCAAGCGGCCGCGTTCATGACGTAGCGGCCGGTGCCGGCGGTGTCCCACTTGTAGTAGAGCCGCGTGAAGCCCCCGTCGATGATGGCGCGCTTGCCGTCCTGATCGTAGTACCCGGCGATCAAATTCCCGGCCGAGCCGTAGATCAAGGGCTTGAAACCCTCGGTGGGCTGCAGAGTCGCGACCGTGACGCCCTCGTAAATGTGCTCGATTCCGGTGGTCAGCAGGTGACCAGGCAGCACGCCAGGCTCCCCTTCCTTTTCGAAGAGGGTGACGGTCTGGTCGCCGGGCACATCGCCCTCGAGCTTGGTGTCGAAGACGTAGGTCGCGACGGCGTTGGCGTCGTACAAGCAGGGGTCGTTGTCGCCCCAGATGTAGAGGCCATGGCCCGCATCGAAGAAGTCTTTGATGACTTTTAGGTGGTCTTTCGACAAGCGGGTGCTGCCAGGGTCGCAGCTCGAGATGATCCAGAGCTGGTTGGCCTTGGCCAAGCTCTCCTCCAGCTCTTTGGGCTCGGGAGCCGCGTTGCTGTAGCGATAGACCGAGAACCCCTTGCGCTCCAACGCCGATTTGGCGTCGGCTTGCAGGACATTGTAGAAGTCGAGCACGACGATGGTCTGCCCCTCGAAAGCGCCGTCCACAGCCAGGTCGTAGTCGCTGCCTTGAGCGTTTCCGTAGGAGTCCCCTTGGACACGCCGCTGCACCATCTCTTTCTCGATCTGTCCGGTCTTGTCGTTGACCTTCTCGACCTCCACCGCCTCCATCGGCGCGTTCTGACCTGCGGACTTGTTGTATTGAGCAGAGGCGTTTGTGCTGAGGGTCAGCAAGAGAACGGAGAGGAGAAAGGAGAATGAGGTCTTCATCGGTGTGACTCCTGAAAAGGTTGGTGGGGTGATGAACGCCGAACGGCCCAGTCGGTTCTAACTTTCACGCACCTGACCCTCAGAACCCGAAGGTCGCCAGGATCGTCGACTGAAACATCAGGGGATCACTGGTCTTCAGGCCCGGATAAGTGTCGAAGGTGAAGGCGACGCCCAGCAATGGGAAGGACAGGTCGACTTGGGCGCGCACGCCCACGTCGACCTGGGGTTTGATGCGGACCGGCACGCCCAGCGTCAAGCCGAAAGATGGGATGATGAGCACCGCAGAGGAAGCCACTGTCACGACAGGGGTCACGGAGAGCTCATCGTCGAAATCGGAGTCCACGAAGAGGCCGTAGAGCACCCAATCGGGGATGGCGAATTGATAGCCCGCGCGGCCGCGCACTCCCCCCGAGTCGTCGACGTTGCCGCCGATGGCGAGCTGAGCCCCGCCGTTGAGGACCTCGACCCGCGGCAGATCTGCCGTGAACTGGAGGGTTCCCGCTTGGTCAGCCGTCAGCGAGGCTTGGTAGGTGGTGCGCCCATTGACCATCTCGGGCTTTACCTCTTCGGGCAACCCGTTCAACCACAAGTTCCACTCCTTGGGATGGGTGACGGTCAGCGTGATCGTGGGGTTGCCCGACCAGCTGCGGATCGGCGAGAGCAGGTACTCGAACGTGAACTGCGTGTCACGTGTGGGCGTGCTGCCGAGAAACGGGTGCCGTGCGACGGTGACCGGAATCTCGTAGCTGCCGTAGTGATTCGCCCCTGGGCGCATCACGCCCCGCACCGCGACCACCAAGGACTCTCCTCCATCGGCTACCACCGTGAACCCGTCGCGCTGCAGCGGCCCCATCAGCAGGTCGTGGAGCTCGTAGGTGACCGCGCTGTTCGCGCTGACGTTCAGCGTCCGCAGCGCCTCGTCGAGCTCCTCGGTCATCTTCTCGTCCAACGGGGTGCTGTTGGGCTGGCCATTGACGGTGATCTGCACGCTCTCGGTGCGCACGCCGTAGAACGCCGCTACGAAGCTGTCGCTGCTCTCTTGCGGGTTGCGGATCGTGTACTTCGCCTCGAACTCGCAATAGGGCACGTCGTCCTTCTCGAAGCAGTCGATCACCAAGGTCTCGTCGAGCACCTCGAAGGTGTTGCGCAGCTGCGCCCCAATGACGCCGAACTCCGACGACACGATATTTGGCGCCGCGATGTTGGCGAAGGCCAAGGAGGGCAGGGCGAGCAAGAACAAAGACAATCCACAGATCGGCCATCTCATTGGGTCACCTCGAGTGGTCAGCAGTCGCTGCAAAACGGAGTCGGGCACACGGATACCGCACCAACGAACGCTTGGACAAGCCCCTGCCTTTCGCTCTATTTCCTTCTCTGTCTCGCGAGCAGGGGCGCAGCACGCTGCGGCCCTACGCCGTTTGCGTCGCCCCTCTCTCGGCTGTTTCCCCACGCCCAGAGCCCTGCGCCCCTACGCCGTTTGCGTCGCCCCTCCTTCGGCTGTTTCCCCACGCCCAGAGCCCACTCCATGCTGCCGTGGATCCTCAGCGCGCTCTTCGCTTCGCTCACGCTGGGCCTGGTCTTGCGGGACCTGTGGCGACGATTCGCGCGCGCTCGTGTCGCTCGCAGGCGTGCGCGGCGTGCGATTCGGGGGGAGCAAGAAGCAGAAAAGCTCTTGGAGCGGGCGGGCTACCGATTGTTGGAGCGGCAAGCCGAGCGACGCTGGACCATCGAGAGCGACGGCGAGCCCGTCGAGATCGACCTGCGCGCCGACCTGCTGGTGTCGCGCCGGGGCCGCACCTACGTCGCCGACGTGAAGACTGGCGGCAAGGCGCCGTCGATCCGCAGCGCGGCCACTCGCCGGCAGCTGCTCGAGTACCACGTCGCCTATGACACCGATGGGGTCTTGCTCGTCGACATGGAGGCGAGGGCCATTCACGTCATCGAGTTCGGGCTCGAGCTGGCGCCGCGTCGGCTCGGGGCCGCCTGGTGGCTCGCCGGCTTGCTGGCTGCTTGCGCCGCTTTGTGGTTGGGATTTCGGTAGCGGGCGCTCTCTTGGAATCCACACGCAGATTCGCTAAGTTCGCCTCACCGTCGCTCAGTCGCCCGCACACGCAGGAAAGGGGGAGAGGATGAAGGTTCTTTGTTGGGTCGCTTTGCTTCTGGCCGCGGCGCTCGTTGGCTGCGACGACGACACCACCAGCACCGACGTCGTGAACACCGACGCCGCCAGCGAAACCTCGACGCCCGACGTCGCCGCCGACAGCGCGACGGACAGCGAGACCGACGTCGCCGCCGACAGCGCGACGGACAGCGAGACCGACGTCGCCGGCGACACCAGCGCGGGCGTCTGCTTGCCCACCCACACCCAGGTCGCCAACAGCTCCGGCTGCCTGCAAGACGACGCCCTCTGCTATCAAACCGCCGCTGGCGACTGGTGCACGGGCACGTTGGGAAGCATGGCCATGGCCGAATGCGAAGCCATCGGCGCGACCGGCAACGGCAGCTCCATCGACAATACGTGCCCCGCCGGCAAGCTCTACCTCGGCTCGGTCTGGGACGTGAATTGTCTTTGCGGTTGCTGCCTCTAAGCACCGCGAAACCTCGGCGCCCGCGGCGCCCCTGACACCAGGGAAGGTATGGAACTCGGATGGGTGAGCGTCGTCCCGCCGGTCGCGGCCATCGCGTTGGCCATGGCCACCCGGCAGGTCATCCCCTCGTTGCTCTTTGGCGTCACCGTCGGCTGGACGGCCATGGCCGGCTGGGACCCGCTGGCGGGCCTGGCGGACACCGTCACCGCCTTGGTCGACGTCTTCAAGAGCGGCTACAACACCAAGGTCATCCTCTTTAGCGCCTTGGTCGGCGCCCTCATCACGCTGACGCAGCGCTCCGGCGGCGTCGAGGGTTTTGTGCGCTGGATGCAGGCCCTCAACATCGGCAAGACGAGGCGCAGCGCCAGCCTGGTGGCCTGGGTCACGGGGCTGGTCGTGTTCGTCGAGTCGAGCATCACCTGCCTCGTCGTCGGCGCCGTCGCGCGCCCCTTGAGCGACGCGGCTGGCGTCTCCCGCGAGAAGCTCGCCTACGTCTGCGACTCCACCTCGGCCCCGGTCTGCATCCTCATCCCCCTCAACGCCTGGGGCGCCTACGTCATGGGCCTGCTCGCCATCCAAGGCATCGACCAGCCGCTCATTGTCCTGCTCGAGGCCATCCCGCTGAACTTCTACGCCCTGGTCGCCCTCTTCGGCACCTTGCTCGTCATCCTCCTGCAAAAAGACTTCGGGCCCATGAAGAAGGCCGAAGACCGCGCCCGCAACGAAGGCAAGCTCCTGGCCGACGGCGCCCTCCCCATGATCTCCTCCGAGGTCATCGCCATGCCCATGAAAGAGGGCCTCACGCCACGCAAGCGCAACATGCTCGTGCCGCTGGCGGTCCTGATCGTCATGATGCCCTTGGGCCTCTATTTGACCGGCCGCACTGCGATCCTAGAGCAGCGCGCCGCCGCCGAAGGCCGCGCCGACGCCATCGGCCTCGAGCTCGACGCCATCGGCCTCGAGCTCGACGCCATCGGCCTCGAGCTCTCCAATCTCGACACCGAGCTCGCCGCGATCCCCGCCGGCGAGGCCATGCTGCAGGAGCTCGGCAAGGCTCGCCAGGCTGCTCTCGAGGCCGAGCGCGAAGCCCTGCCCAGCGCCGCCGCCCTCGAGCTCGACGTCTTCAACATCCTCGGCCAAGGCTCCGGCTCCACCGCTGTCCTCTGGGCCGTGCTCGCCTCGACCCTCATCGCCGCCTTCATGGCGCTGGCGCAGCGGCTGCTGTCGTTCGGCGAGGTCAACAGCCTCATCCTGCAAGGCATGGCCGGCTTGATGCCCATGGCCGTCATCATGGTGCTGGCCTTCGCCATCAACAACACCTGCAGCGCCATGGAGACCGGCCCCTACGTCGCCTCCCTCGTCGAGCCCTGGCTGAGCCCCGCCCTGTTGCCCTTCCTGCTCTTCGTCTGCGCCTGCTTCATCGCCTTCTCGACCGGCACCTCGTGGGGCACCTTCGGCATCATGATGCCCATCGGCATCCCGCTGGTGGCGGCCATGGGCGGCAGCTTGCCACTGGTCGTGGCGGCCATCCTCGGCGGCGGGGTCTTCGGCGATCACTGCTCGCCGATCTCGGACACGACGGTGATCTCCTCCATGGCCACGGCCTGCGATCACATCGATCACGTGCGCACCCAGCTGCCCTATGCGCTGGTGGCCGCGGCGATCGCGGGGGTAGGGTACCTGATTGCAGGAGCGCTGGTCGTGTTCTTGTGAGCCTGTGAAGGCGGGGGAGGCAGGGGCGGCGGGGGTGTTGGTGCGCTCTGTGGGGGGCGGCGCCTGGCGTTTACGAGGACGTGAAAGACGCGGCGAAGGATGCCAAAGAGTCGATCAAGGACTCGGCCAAGGACGTCAAGCACGCGGCCAAGGACGTCAAGAAAGCGGTCAAGAAAGCGGCCTCTTGAAGAGTGACGAACAGTGTTCGTACGGGCTGAGTCCTCAGCCGTAGAGGAGTGAGCGTGTGGGAACGAGGTGGCTCGCTTTGAGCCACCTGGGAGCTTTGGGGCTGCATGAGTCTTTTCGGCTCAATCGTTCGATTTGCGGGCCAAGTGACATCTCATCGCCGCCATGACAATCGGTCTTGCCCACTTGGGCGTCTCTTCGAGATTTCCCGAACCCGGCGCGATAATTCGCCCATCCTTCATTCGAAGGAGAAGGCGTGGCCGGGGCGGGGTGCCAGTCGCAGGGTCTGCATCGAAGCTGTTGTCATAGACACTCAGCTCTGCGGCGAGGGGAATTAGTTCTACGAGGTTTCTTCTGCTCAGATCGAATCTCGCCCGGATTTTGTCCTCAGGTATGGCATGTCCGCCTTTCTCGGCCCGCAACTTTACACGTTCGATGTGCGTCTCGGGGCTATCGAGACCGGCGAACCAAATCCGCAATTCCATTCCCTCTTCGGCAGCTTTCTTGAGCAAGCGAGTGATGGTTTTCCCGCCGAGAGTGGTTTCGAAGGCAAAGTGTTTTCGATGCTCGATCGCCTCCTCGAGCAATCGCTTCCCTTCGTGCCACGCGAGGCTATTCGCCTCGTTGAGGCTCATCCCAACGTTCCCCTCCATGATGCGGCGTGTCGCTTCGTCAGGGTTGAAGTAGTCTCCATGGCGGTGCCGAAGGAGAGCGCCGCCGATGCTGCTTTTTCCCGCACCGTTCGTTCCCGCCAGGACGAGGATCTGTGGACCCCTGACGGCTTCACTCACCCCTTTGCTCCTACGACTGCTGCGAGACCCAATTCTTCGGGGGAAGCGCCGAACAGGCTGTCCATCGCGGCAACGGTTTCGGGTTCCTGCATTTGAGCGAGCAACGCATCAAACTCGCTCGACAACTCATCAAGGGGGCTTCTCCTGGACGCCATGAGCGCCTCGTACTCTTCGATGGATACGAGCACGGCGCGTGGTCGTCGGTGCTTGGTAATGCGCACCGGCCCGCTATGGATTGCCAGCTCCAGCATCTGTGCGAACTCGTTCTTTGCCTCCGTGGCCGCCACGGTTTTCGCCCACGTTCGAGCCCCACCTTTTTCGCCGACCAGGGGAACTTCTAAGGTGTTGCGTTCATTGGCGCTCATGGCTTGCTCCTGCCGTAAAATGGACAATCCGACCATATGGCTAAATTAGCCATAAAGAAGGCCATGGTCAATCGGAATTCGCGCGCTACTCGGAACAGAGCTGGCTCGAAGCGAGCCAGCTCGCGTCCCTACGCGCGATCGGATTTCGCGCGCTTCTCGGAACGACTCACGATCGCCGAGTGCGGGGTCGGACACTCCGACAATCCACCCATCCCCCAAGCTTCTACAAAGCCCCGACCTCCCTCACCATCCGCCGCGCGTCGTCCAGAACCATGGAAACCAACGCGGTTGGCACGTCGGGTACCATGGAGAGGCCCAACGCGCGGCCGACGATGGCGACCTCGTCTGGCGCTACGTCATGTTGAGCGACGGTCGTGTACAGCCAAGGCGCCCGCTGCAGGGGCGGCGGGATCTCGTCGGCGCCGATCTTGGCGGCCATGACCATGCACATCGCGGTCGAG
>PFUG01000231.1:0-38701 GCA_002789955.1 Deltaproteobacteria bacterium CG_4_9_14_3_um_filter_63_12
GCAGCCTGGCTCGCCAATGCCCAGGTTCGCCGTGCACTGCTGAGCAACCCGCGACTGCAAGGCCATTCGATCTCCGTCGTGTTGAGGGCCTGCCCACGCAGCGAGCTGAAGTTGATTCAGCAACAACACGGATACCCCCAAGGCGTTCGCGAAGCCGCCAAGAAACTCGAAGCCTGAGCTGGCGCCTCGCGAGCGGATTTTCGCGCGCGACTCGGGACCGGGGTGGCTCAAAGCGAGCCCCCTCGCGGCCTTGCGCGCGGTCCTATGACGCGTGGCAGTCCTTGCAGCCCGTGGGGCCCCCCTGCGCCTCGTGACAGGTCTTGCACGCAGCGTGGAACGCGTCCTTCGCCTTCAGCACGTCGGGCGAGACCCCGTGGCAAGACCGACAGGCGGTGGCCACACCGTCAGAGTCCTTCATTGGATGGTGGCAAGACACACACTCGAACGTCTCCTGGTGCTGACGATGGGGAAACGTCACCGTGCCCTTCGACGCTTGCAACGTGACGAATTCTTCGCCTTTGTCCTGCTCGCCTTTCACCGCTGCGGTCACCTCGGCTTCGTCGGTCTCTTCGGTCAGGACCTCCTCCTCGAGCGTTTCTTCGACGACGGGTTTGACCTTCATGGACTCTTCGTTCGTGCGCTCCTCCTCATTGGGAGAGAGAGGGGCAGCGCTCTCAGCCTTCTTCTCAGGCCCGCTGCATCCGCAAACCGAGAAGAGGAGCGCGGCGACCCAAAGCAGGGCCCATAGACGAAAGGTGCGAACAAGCTCAGTGGACTGACACATCATTTCCCTCCAGAAAGCGGTGGTTCAACGCAAGGAAGGCTCCCTTGGAAGCGGTCCGACCGGGCGGTCACCCGCGCGCATGCTGCTTGCTGCCCACAATCCTTACTCGCTCTGCTCGCGGGGGCACAATCCCAACCTCGCTCGTCGTCCCTCCGACGCAATCGTACAAGAGCACAGCGACGAGGCACGTCGAAGCCGCCATCACCCCGAACACCAGGTTCATGGGGGCACTGGACTTCCAGTGAACAGGTCAGCAAACGACACCATCGTGACGCCAAGAAGCGCCAAGATGGACTCAGCAAGGGTACGGAGAG
Organism: Deltaproteobacteria bacterium CG_4_9_14_3_um_filter_63_12; assembly: GCA_002789955.1. Taxonomy (GTDB): domain Bacteria; phylum Myxococcota_A; class Bradymonadia; order UBA4248; family UM-FILTER-63-12; genus UM-FILTER-63-12. The sequence continues at coordinate 1,099 of PFUG01000231.1, forward strand.
TCGCCTCCACGCGTTGAACGGACACTGAAAGCTTCCTATTTTGTTAAAGAACCGTTTGCCAGATGTTCAGCGCCATCACCGCCGATCACCGAGTTGACTCAGCTCTAGAGTACGCTGAGGGCAACACCGAAGGGAGAGAAGGATATGAAGAATCTGAGGCTAGTTCTGCTGCTGGTCGCCGCCAGTGGACTGCTGCTCGCCGCCTGCGACGACTCCTCGAGCACCAACTCGAGCCCCGATGTGATCGGTGTTGACGTCACGAACAATGGCGACGTCACCGGGAACAGCGACCTGACCCTCTCCGACATCGACCAGGACGCGCCCTGCAACTACGAACGGTGCGGCGCTCTCTGTGTCGATCTCCTGACCGACCAAGAAAACTGCGGCCGCTGCGGAGCTCCTTGCTCTGCGGACTCGGTCTGCAGCGGTGGCGTCTGCGTGTGCGCACCCGGACTGGTCAGCTGCACCGACACCTGCGCCGATCTCTCGAGCGACCTCGACCACTGCGGCAACTGCAATCGCTCGTGTCCCACCGGCGGCACCTGCATCTCTGGACAGTGCGATTGCCCGACGAACACCACGAATTGTGGCGACGCCTGCGCGATTTTGAACTCCGACCCCGACCACTGCGGCCGCTGCGGTAACGCTTGCCCAGCCGGTGGGACCTGCACGAACGGCGTCTGCGCCTGTCCTGCAGGCACCGTGAACTGCGGGGGTGTTTGCGCTCAGCTCTCCTCCGACCTGGCCAACTGCGGCACCTGCGGCAACTCTTGCCCAGACAACGGAACGTGTGTCTCGGGCCAGTGCACCTGCCCGACAAACATGGTGGATTGCGGAAACACGTGCGCCGACCTCTCCGCTGACGTCGACCACTGCGGGACCTGCGGCACCGCCTGCGGCGCCGGCGGAACCTGCATCTCCGGCCAGTGTGTCTGCCCTGGGAACACCGTTTCCTGTGGGAACACCTGCGCAGACCTCTCCGCCGACATCGACAACTGCGGAGCCTGTGGCACTCGCTGCGACCAAGACACGGGTGTATGCATCTCCGGCCAATGCTCCTGCGTCGGCGGTTACGACATCTGCGGCACAAACAACACCTGCTACGACACCCAGAACGACCCCAGCCGCTGCGGCGCCTGCAACAACGCGCAGTGCGCCGACGATGAGTTCTGCATCGCTGGTGCTTGCGCCTGTCGCCCAGGCACCCTGGACTGCAACAACGACGGACAGTGCGACTCGCTACTCTCCCGGACAAACTGCGGTTCCTGTGGAAACCTCTGCCAGCAAAACGAGTATTGCAACGGCGGAGTCTGCACTCAGGGACAGTGCAACGGCGATCAGTGCGGAAACCTCTGCACCGACACCAATTGGGATCCCAACAACTGCGGGCAGTGCGGGGATACCTGCCAGCGCGACGAGGTCTGCGTCGAAGGGAACTGCCGCAACTACCGCATCGCCGATGGCTGCACGACCTGTGGCGGCTGCGGCGCTTGCGGGGGCAATTGGGACTGCTGCGACCAGCTCGTCAGCGCCGTCCCGATCTGCGTCGAGGACGCCAACGCGTGCCCTCGGCTCCCCTAGCGGCTATCGGACAGGAAATACGAGAGGCTCGCCGCTCCGGCGCGCCTCTCGGCGTTTCTTGACCCAATCGTCGACTTCGACTTGAGAGGGGGCACTTCGGGGTTTATATCAGGACGGCGACCGACGACGGGCTCGTGCCCGCACAGGAGGTTCGATGTCCTGGAAAAAGAAGGTGCTCCGGTTCTTCGGCACCAACGAAGTGCAGGTCAAGTGGAAATGGCAGCGCCTGCAAGAGCGCCTGCGCGCCCCAAAGGATGACGCTGCGCCAGTCAAGCCCAAGAACATCTACCGGCACTGTACGGCCTGCCGCACACTGGTCAGCGACGACGAGAGGACCTGTCCCAGCTGTGGCGAGGCTCTGCCGAGCCTCGCAGCCGTCAAGCTCAACAAGTTCCTGACCAGCGTCCTGCCCGATGAGCAGCCCACCACCAAGCTCCTCCTCGCGCTCCTCTTCGGCCTCTACGTGGCGATGACCCTAGACGCCTTCCAAGCGACCGGCTCAGAGAACCTCTTTGGCGCGCTCCTGCACCCCCCCATCGACGTCATGTGGAGGTGGGGCGCGCACATCCGCGGGGAGTTCGAACCTTGGCGCCTCGTCATGTCGAACTTCATCCACTTCGGGATCTTGCACCTCGGCTTCAACGCCTACGCGCTGCGCCTCGCTGGGCCCATGGTCGAGCGGGCCTACGGCAGCGCTCTGGCGTTCGTGCTCTTCGTGGTGACCGGCGTCGGCGCCATGGCGGCTTCCAATCTCATCGGTCCCTTCGGCATCGTCGCTGGCGCTTCCGGCGCGCTGATGGGCTGGATCGGCCTGGCGGGCGTCGCGGGCCACCGCGAGGGGACCAGCTACGGCTACGCCATTCGCAACCTGATGATCCGCTGGACCGCATTCGTGATGGTCTTCGGCCTCATCGCTTCGATGACCGGGTTCATGGCCGTCGACAACTACGCCCACGCCGGAGGGCTCTTGTTCGGCGCAGCCTTCGGCGCGGTCTTGCCCATCCAGAGAGGCGGTCGTTGGGGCACCACCACCACTCGGCGCCTGGTGGCGTTGGGGGTCGTCGCAGCTTTGGCGGTCATCGGCTTCGGTGTCTACGGGATGGTCCGGACCCGCCACGACGACCAAGCCTTTACCGACTGCGTGAGCAACCTCAAGGCCAAGAAATTCGAGCAGGCCATCCCCGCTTGCGAGCGCGCTCTAGAAGGCAACAAAGACTTCGCGGGCGCCTACCACAACCTCGCGCAAGCCTACTTGAACGCCAGCCGAGGGGACGACGCAGTCAAAGTGTGCAAGGCCGCCGTCGCTCGGCTGGGCAGAGCGGAGATCGAAAAAGTCTCCGTCCTCTGCACACGTTTGTCCGAGTAGCGGCGCGGACTACTTGCCGAAGCTGATGCCCGACGCGTCGCCGGGAGTCTCGCGGCGAGATGGCGGACGGCGAAACGCTACCCCGAGGATCAAGACCAAGACCATCCCCGCCCCGAGAATCTGTGCCAAGCGAGCCAGCTCCGCGAGCCACAAGGCCGCCGAGATGAGTAGGATCAAGGCGATGCCGATGCCGATAAGCTTGCCGTTGGACATTCCGGGCGGTCCGCCGTCCTTCGCCGCTTTGTCGCCAGGCTTGCCTTGGCAGCACTGTTTGTATTTCTTCCCGCTGCCGCAGTGGCAGGGTTCGTTGCGTCCGTGACTCATCGCTTCCCCCTAGGCCGAGCTGTGCGAACCCGACCGGATTTCGCTCGCTTCCCGGAACTGAGGTGGCTCGAAGCGACCCATCTCGCGCCCCTGCGCTCGCGATCGGTGCCTGACGTCGTCAGGGCTGCCACAACCTAACACGTCAAGGGATGCTTGCCACGGTATTGCGCCGCCATGGTCTTGCGCGTCGAGACGCGAAGCGGTGCTCCGTGTGCGCCGCCTAATCGGAGCCGCGACAACCCTTGCTCGCCCATTCCCACAGTGCTATCGCTTCCCCCTCTCACCCAGAAACCAACCTCTGTTCGGTTTTTTTTCGGCCGCCTGGTTCTCTGAATTCACGAAGAGCCACGAGCCCATAGGAGAAGAACGACATGTCCAACCACAATCGTATCGTCGAGCTTTTGGGCAGTGAAGCCGAGTCGCTGCTGAACCACACCTGCAAGACCATCCCGAAAGAGATGCTCCATGTGCCCGGTGAAGACTGGGTCAGCCGCATCTTCGGTGTGAGCGATCGCACCATCCCTGTGCTGGGTGCCCTGCAGCGTCTCTTCTCGACCGGCCGCCTGCGCGACACGGGCTACCTCTCGATTCTGCCCGTCGACCAAGGCATTGAGCACTCGGCGGGCGCCAGCTTCGCCCCCAACCCCATGTTTTTCGACCCCGAAAACATCGTCAAACTCGCCGTCGAGGGCGAGTGCAACGCCGTCGCCAGCACGCTCGGCGTCTTGGGCAGCGTCGCGCGCAAGTACGCCCACAAGATCCCCTTCATCCTCAAGCTCAACCACAACGAGCTCCTCAGCTACCCCAACATCAACGACCAAACCATGTTCGCCTCCGTCTCACAGGCTCGCGACATGGGCTGCGCCGCCGTTGGCGCCACGATCTACTTCGGCAGCCACGACTGCCGCCGCCAGATCGAGGAGGTCTCCACGGCCTTCGAGATGGCGCACGCTGAAGGGATGGCCACCATCCTGTGGTGCTACCTGCGCAACAGCGGCTTCAAGGTCGACGGGGTGGACTACCACACCTCGGCCGACCTCAGCGGCCAGGCCGACCACCTCGGCGCCACCATCCACGCCGACATCGTCAAGCAAAAGTTGCCCACCAACAACGGCGGCTACAACGCCGTGAAGTTCGGCAAGACCAACCCGAAGGTCTACAGCGAGCTGACCACCGATCATCCCATCGACTTGGTTCGCTACCAGGTGGCCTGCGGCTACATGGGGCGCGTCGGCCTCATCAACAGCGGCGGCGAGTCCGGCACCAACGATCTGGCCTCCGTCACCCGCACGGCCGTCTGCAACAAGCGCGGCGGCGGCATGGGCCTCATCTGCGGGCGCAAAGCCTTCCAGAAGCCCTTCGACCAAGGCGTCAACATCATCCGCACCATTCAGGACGTCTACTTGGACACCGCGATCACCGTCGCCTAAATCCAGTCGTCCGCTCGACGCAATAGAGAAGCCGTGCCCCTGCTGGAGCGCGGCTTCTTCTGTCTGCGCCACGGTGACCTCAACAGTTCGCCGCCATCAGGCAAGGGAGGTTTAATCCAATGCCAGGTCTGCCGTGAGGAGAACTACGGGCTCAACCTCTGGTGGCCCGCAAAGCGGCGCGACAAAAAAGCGTTCGCGGCGAAAGAACCGTTTCCAGACAGAAGTTCAGATCTTCCGAGCGCTACTCGGAACAGAGGTGGCTCGCTTCGAGCCACCTTGCGTTCCGACGCGCGAGCAGATTTCCGCGCGCTACTCGGAACAGACCTTGCGTCAATGCGCGCGATCAGCGAGATTCCCGCCGCAGTTTGCCACCATTTTGGGGAAACCTTGACGAGCCTGTCACCGATGACCTTTCCCTCGAGCCCACGGACCCTCGCCGTAGACTCGGTCGACTTCGACGAGCCCTTGGTCGCTCGTAAAGCGCCGCGGCCTGGAACGTTGGAGCACGAGCCGACCCGTGTCATCAGTGGCGTCACCGCCACGATGTTGGTCGTGGCGAGCATGATCGGAACGGGCATCTTCACTACGACGGGGTTCTTGCTGCAGGACATCGGCTCCTCACTGGCCGTGCTGCTGAGCTGGGTGTTCGGAGGCGTCATCGCCCTCTTCGGCGCCCTCTCCTACGCCGAGCTCGTCGCGGCCATGCCGCGCAACGGCGGGGAGTATCTGCTCCTGAGCCGCATCTATCATCCCGCTGTCGGCTTCGTCGCGGGCTGGGTCTCGCTCGTCGTCGGCTTCTCCGCGCCCATCGCCGCATCGGCTTTGGCGTTCGCGGTCTACTTCTCCACTTTGGTGCCGGGCATCGACCAGCAGGCCGCCGCCATTGTGCTGATCCTGCTGCTGTCCATGGTGCACGCCGCCCGCGTGACCTTCGGGACCGGGCTGCAGAACGTGTTCACGGTGGCCAAGATCCTGGTCGTCGTGGCGTTTGTCGTCGGCGGCCTCTTCCTCGGCGACACCACGCACATCACCGAAGGCAGCGCCGGCACCTTCGACTCCATGTTGTCGCCAGGCTTCGCCACTGGGCTGATCTTCGTCTCGTTCGCCTACAGCGGCTGGAACGGCGCCGCCTACATCGCCGGCGAGGTCAAAGACCCCTCGCGCTCGCTCCCCAAGGCGCTGGCCCTGGGCACGGGCATCGTGACACTGCTCTACCTCGGCCTCAACGTCGTGTTCCTCTCGTCGGCTCCCGCCTCCTCGCTCAGCGGCGTCATCGACGTCGGCAACATTGCCGCCGTCAGCCTCTTCGGGACTGCGGCCGCGAAGCTCTTTTCGGCGGTGATCTCCTTGCTCCTCGTCTCCTCTGTGAGCGCCATGATCATGGCCGGGCCGCGCGTGTATCAGGCCCTGGGCGAGGACTACAAGTGCTTCTCTTTCCTCACGACGCGAACGAAGCACAGTGGTCCCATCTACGCCGTCGCACTGCAGGCGTTCGCCGCCATCATCATGTTGATCTCCGCGAGCTTCGACTCCCTGCTCATCTACATCGGCTTCACGCTCTCGGTCTCGGCTGGGCTGACCGTCTTCGGGCTCTTTGTCATGCGCCGCCGCGAGCCCAACCTCGAGCGCCCCTACCGCTGTTGGGGTTACCCGCTGACGCCGATCCTCTTCATCGCGCTCTCGTGCTGGATGGTGATTTTCTCCATCTCGGCGGCCCCCATCGCCGCCCTCGCCGGGCTCGCGACCATCGCCAGCGGTGGCGTGCTCTACCTGATCGCGAAGCCCTCGGCCGTCGTTCGGCGCTGACGCGCCGGTCAGTCGGACTTCAAGTCCGGAGTCCGGCGCTGGCTTCTGCAGTCATTCGGGCTTCGAGTCCGGAGTCCGGAGTCCGGCGCTGGCTTCTGCAGTCAGTCGGACTTCGAGTCCGTGCCGGCAGCTAATTCACCGTCGACTTGGAACCCAGTGGGCCGCGAGCCTTGGAGTTTCCACAGCGGGCCGATATCCTAGGGTTTCTCGCCACCACAACGGTCAGCGTTCGTTTCACGTGCAACGGGTGTGTCCATGTTGAGCTTCGATCTGCGCCGCAAGAACTGGCTGGTTCCCTTCTTTCGTGAGGTCTCGGAGCGGGCGGTCGCGGCGCCGGTCGAGCATTTCGAAGACGCAGAGGGCGTCCTGCAGTTTGACGCTTGGCTGTTGAACGGGCTGAGTCGCAGAGGGCTGCTCTCGAGCGCCCCGACCGCCATCTGGCCTTTGCCTGACGCGGGGCTCGAGCCCAAAGACCGCGGCGAGTGGCACTTTCTCAACAGCTTCGCGCACCAGCTCGAGCTGCTCTTCGAGCTGCGGTCGGCTCTGGGACTTGGGAGCTCAACGGTCCGAGACCAGCTCGCCATCATGGAGGTCATTGCGGCGCACGTGGGGTGCTTCGACGAAGCCGAGCAGCTCTTCGAGGTGAGCCTTGACCTCGAGGCTCTGAGCCTTGCCGACTGGCCGGAGGACCCCACGCAGAGGGAGAAACTCACGAAAGCCATGGGGCCAGCGGCGCGCGCGGTGGGCTCCAAGCTCAAGGAGCTCTCGCTGCAGAGCTGGGACCACCCGCTCTTGGGACTGCCTCTGCACGGCGTCCTCGTCTACACCGCGACCTGCCAGCTCCTGCGCATCGCACACTTCGAGTTTCGCAAGAAGGGGCGAGTCGACGAGTCCCAAGCACGCTTCCAGCGGGCGCAGGCGCAGGTGGAACGGCTCCACCTGATCGAGGCCATCTTCGCGCTGGCCAACGCTGACCTTGTTCTCACGCGAGTCGAGCGCCGGCTCGTCGACAACGTCATCAGCCTCGCCCGCTTGAGCTCCGAAGAGCAAGGGCTCATCTGGCAGGGCGTGAAGGAGCCAGTGTCGGCCACCGAGCTCGGCAAGCTCATCACCGACCCGCAGACGCGGCGATTTCTGTTTGCGCAGCTGGTGATTCAAGGCTACCTCGACGGCGAGTTCGTCGCCCAAGAGCAAGCCTTCATCGAGCAGCTCGGCCAGGCTTTTGGAATTAGCCAAGAGGAGCGGCTGATTTACCAGGCCGAGGCGCTCTCGACCCTGGAGAACAACCCTCTGCTCATCGAGGCGTTCTCTCTTGGCGGCTTGGTGCGTCGCTTCAGCAGTGGGCTCTCGGCATCGGTGGAGCGGGTGATCTCGAGCAACCTATCGCGGCTGGTGCTCGAGATCCGGGAGACGGGGGAGCTGGCTCAGCTCTTGGTCAAGCGGGCGCAGGGACCACTCAGTCCCGAAGAGGAGGCCAAGATCCGCCAGCAGATTATCGACATCTGCAAGACCATCCCGGCGCTGGCGGTCTTTGCCGCGCCGGGTGGGACGTTCATCTTGCCCATCATCATGCGGCTTCTGCCTTTCGACCTGATGCCGTCGGCGTTCACCGAAAAAGACGAGTCGCTCTGAGGGGTGAGCAGAACTTTACACACCCGCCGGAATGGTATCGGATTTCGAGTGCCTAGGGGCGCTCGCGGAGCGGCGTGGAAGCGGGAACTTCGAGGTGGTCTCAGGCCGCGGCTGGAGCGGGGTTGAACCAGCTCTGCACCGACGGGTGAGCGATCACATCGGCAACTTGGTCGACGGGCCGGACGAACTCGAACTCACGGTCGCTGAGCTGCATCGTGACTTCGCGTCGGTAGCCTTCGGCGTCGCCGGCGAGGTGGAAGGGGACGTCGGCGTCGAACTCGAAGCGGACTTTCTGGACGAGGAAGTCGTGCACGCCGTGCTTGCGCTCGAGCTGGCCCTTCCAGAGCTTGCCCAGTCGGGCGACGGCCATCAGCGGGTTCATGTTGGCGACGCGCACCTGGAAGAAGCCAGGGAAGCGTGTCGCAGACGGGAACATCCGCAGCTTGTAGCCATAATTAGGGATGCTGCTGGCGCCGGCCATGATGCAGTCGCCGCTGTAGAGGACCGCGCCACGGCGGAAGGTCTCGATGACTTGTCCACGACTGTCGACCGCGTAGGCAGCCGGGCCGTCGTTGATGGCGAAGACACGTCGACGCTTCGACGGCGAGAGCGCCTCGGGGGCGGTCTTCAGGATGCCAGCCATGAGGTAGCCGCGCACGCCCGTCATGGTCTGTTCGAGCGGCGTTCCGGCGACCTGAGATTTCAGGGCGATGTAGTCGTTGAGCACGCCCGCGTCGGTGCCGCAGCCTGCGAATGGGCAGAGGCGGCCTTCGCTCTCGATGAGGGACAGGTTCACGCGCTCGAAGGCCGTTCCCCGGCCGATGCGCCGGGCGTCATTGATGGCCGAGTCGACGTCGATGAAGTCGGCGATGGCGTTGCCCGTGCCCATACGCAGGATGCCGACGCGCGGCTGGCGTTTGGGATCCGGGGTCGCGGTGCGCAGCTCGTTGAGCAGCTGGGTAATGGAGCCGTCTCCACCGGACGCGAAAACGGTCGAATAGCCGCGGTCGACGATCTCGGCGACCAACGAGTTGGCATCGTCCAAGCTCTTGGAGAGGTACAGGTCTTCTTCGGGGATATCGTTGAACACGCCCTGGCGGAGAGCTTTCTGGAAGCCGCGTGCGTTGGCGTTGACCAACACTGCGAAGCTGCCGGGTCGAAGGCTGTCTCGACGCCATGCGTGTGGCGCGAACTTGGGATGCTGATTTGGTCTTTCGTACGCGATGGTAGCCATGCCACAACTCCTTGTGCCGGTCGCACACCTTGTATGTAGGCACCTTACCGCAAGGCATATGCCACGTCATTTTCGACCCCTTTGCCATCCCTGGATGCACTGTATGTGCCCGTTATTACGCGACTTGTGCGGAGGCTCGTCGGCCATGGGTTGGCGGCACGGGGGTGTGTAATCGGCTTCGCACTACGCGGCCTCTGGCACCGAGGCTTCGCAGCAGGAGGGTCGCGCCTGCGCGCAACCCCTCGAGTTTGGAGGTGCAACCCTTTGGGTTTGGACGTGCAACCCTTTGGGTTTGCACGATTCTTCGCCCAAGTTGATTCGAGGAGGGATATGGGGGATCGTGCGCGCTCGAGCGCGACGGTATTGGGATTCCGCTCGAAATCTGAACTGCGAAGGTGCCCTTTGGACGAAACCTCAGACGACAGAGAGCCGCCGAAGGCTGCGGCGAGGCCATCCAAGCGCTCGGCGTCCTTCAAGGAGCTGGGCCTCGCCTTTGTTGCCTCGTTGGTCATCACCAGCGGTCTGAGTGCCTTGCAGGGGGCGCTGCCCTCCTACGCCTCTGGGATCTACGTCCTCGTCGCGGTGAGCTTCGTTCTCTTGCCCACTTGGACGGTGCGCTGGTGGCGGCGCGACGATCCCATCGCGGCCGGCATGGACTACGGGCGGCTTCGGCCTGGCCTGGCCTGGGGACTTGCCGCGACTGGCCTGACCTTGGTGCCCTTCCTGCTGGGGTTCCACATCTGGACCGCCGAGGTGCAAGGCCGCAAGCTGAATTTTCAGTGGAGCAACACCATGCGCTGGGAGCCCGGCGTAGAAGGCCGCGGCGAGGTCAGCCGCGACCTGCGTTTGGTGGTGATGGCGTGGGCCGACGGACGCTCGGTGCGCATTTGGTGGGTCGATGGCCAGGCCCTCGCCGGGGACGAGCCACTCACGATTCAAGTCACCACACAATCAGGTCCGCTCGAGCTCGATGAGGTCAACCCCCACACCCAAGCCGAGGTCATCGACGAGCAGACGATTCGCCTCACCGACAAGCACTCGAAAAATGTCGCTGGCGCCGACCTGCGCATTGGAGAGTGGGTCGACCAGGTCGACTTCGCTCTGCAACGCGCGGGCAAGGCGCTCGAGACGAGCGCGATCTTCATCGGCCGTGACTCGACCAACCCCGCCTCGAACCCCTTCAGCTTTGGCCGCAATTGGTGGTGGATCCTCAATCTGTTGTTGACCCAGCTGCTCTTCGTGGGCCTGCCCGAGGAGTACTTCTACCGTGGCTACATCCAGCCCACGTTGAGGCTGCTCGACACAGGCACCTTCGGCTTCGGACGCTTTCGCGTGTCGCGGTCCATCGTCGTCACGAGCCTGCTCTTCGCATTGGGCCACGTGGCCATCGACGGCAACCTGATTCGCGGTGCGGTCTTCTTCCCCAGCCTGGTGTTCGGCTGGCTGCGAGAGCGCAGCGGCGGCCTCACCGCGTCCATCGTCTACCACGCCGCCTGCAACTCGATGGTCGAGCTGACCGTGATTCACTATTTCTTCTGAGTCACAGGCTCAGGTCCACCACCTTGGCGCCCGCTGGCGGCGGGATCTTGAAGATCCGCTCGTTGGGCTCGACGTTGGCGTCGAATCCCTCAACTCGCAAGGTCACGTCGGTGTCGCGCTCGACGAGCGTGAAGCGGCTCTTCACCGGGAAGAGCGCCACGCCAGGGCTCTGGAAGTCCTTGCCCTCGTAGGTGTAGAGCGACTCTCCGTCTTTCTTGATCTCGATCTGCGCGACGCCGAGCTCTGGATAAGTGAGTTCGACGAGCTGCAGCCCTCCGTCGACGGTCGCGACCTCGAGCCGATACCTTCCTGTCTCTTGGTTCCAGCCGAGCTCGGTCTTCTCGCGCCAACCGTCCGCCAGCAGCTCGATCGGAAACCCGCCGCGCAGAACCCGGACGAAGTCGGCGCCGGAGAGAAAGAGGGGAAAGAGCTGAGAGAGATTCTCGACCGTCGCCGGCCCATGGTAGTAGACGTTCTCCTGCAGGTTCAGCATGGAGAAGTCGGTGCCGTCGCTGGCCAGTGAGGCGAGCGCTTTGTCGAAGGACGAGAGCGTGACCCGCAGTGAGGCGGGGGCAGCCGCCGAGAGGCTCACGTCGCGGGCGACCACGCGTTCGCCTCGTTCCTCGTCGTAGTAGTCGACCTTGGCGGCGATACGGACGTCCTGCACGGCCTCCAATCGAGAGTCGATGGCGGCGACCACATCGCGGGTCGAGGTCAGCGCGTCGTCGGGGCGTTTGATGCTGCCGCTGCAGGCCGAGACGAGCAGGGAGACCAGCACGACGAGGGTTGCCACGAACGTGAAAGCCGGTCGTGGGCAAGCGAGGGAGTAAACCCCAATAACATAGCGGTGGTTCATCGTGGTTCGGGCCCCTCTGTGGAAGATGAAGGCACACAGCGGGACGACCCTTCCAACGCGGCGGCCCGCGTCAGAGGGTTCGAGGCGGTGTCCAAGGCGTCTCGGTAGAAGTGAATCCCTTCGTCTCGTTCACCGGAGGCGCAGGCGAGCGCGCCCAACCCGACGAGGGCGTCAGCGGCGCGGGCGTTCAGGGTGAGGGCTTCTTGATAGCGCAGGGCTGCCTCGTCCCACTCGCCGGCGATCGAGGCCTGGTCACCACGCAACGTCGCGGCCATGGCAGGATCGACGGCTTCGACGCGGGAGAGGTGCGCGAGGAAGGGCTCGATGTGGCCTTGGCGGATGTCCAGCGAAGCCAAGCGAGAGACGGCCGCGATCGAGTCGCTCGAGTCGGCATCGGCGATGAGCTCGTCCATCGATGGACTGGCCAGCTCGGTGTAGAGCGTCACAGCCCGCTCTCGGTCGTCGAGGAGGTAGGTGACATCGGCCAACGCCAGAGTGATCTCTGGGTTCTTGGGGAACAACACGTGGGCCTCCGCGAGGGCTCGACCTGCGGCCCCGAGCTCGCCGGTGCGCCAGAGAAGCTCGGCCTCGAGCCGATAACCCTCCGAGAGCTCGGGCTCGCGCTCGACGAGGGAAGCGGCGATGCGACTCGCGTCATCGATGCGGCCGAGCGCCAAGAGGGATTGCCCCGAGGCGTACTGGGCGTCGACGAAGAGGGCGCTGACGGCCTCGACGTGCTCCAGGGTGCCAACGGCAGCCGTGTGGTCGCCCACAAGCTGTTGCTTGATGCCGAGGTGATAAGCCAAATCCGAGAGTCCAGGGCGCTCGCGGAGCACGGCCTTGACGAAGCGGTTCGAGGTTTCGAGCGGCTGGTTGGCGAGAATTCTCAGGCTGAGGTCGACGAGCAGCTGCTCCTCGAGGCTCACGAGGTCGTGCGAGACTGCGAAGACGAGAGTGTCCATGCGGCCTTTGAACGCGTCCGGATCCTTGCTGGCGGCGATGGCTCGGAGCAGCTCGACCTTGCAGGACGGGCTGTTGCTGACGGCCTCGACGCAGTCGGCGAGGGCCTCGTCGCGCGCCTTGAAGTCGCCGAGGGCGTGTTGGGACTGGGCCAGACGAATGAAAGCCAGCTCAGAGCGCTGATCGCGGTCGATGAAGGCCTCGTAGGCGTCGGCCGCGCGCCGGAAATCGCCGCCCTCCCAGTAGAGGTTTGCCAGCGCGAGCCAGGCCCCCGACGAATCTGGGCGTACTTGAAGGTATTGCTCGAGGGTGTGTGCCGCCGCGTCGCGGTCGCCGAAGGCCACCGACAGCTCAGCGCTCATGAAGGTGGCTGCGCTGTGCTCGGGCCGTTGGGCGAGGACGCTCTCGAGGGCGACGATCGCTCCGGGAACGTCGCCGCGCTCTCGGGCGATCAAGGCCCTTATGTAGAGGGCGTCCGGCTCCTCGGGAAAGTCGTCCAGAATGTTGTCGAGCCGCCGTGCGGCGGCGTCCAAGTTGCCGGAGAGGCGCAACAGATCGGCCCGTTCGACCCGCAGTCGCGCCGAGCCCGGGTCGGCCTCGATGGCGATGTCGATCTCCATCAACGCGCGCTCGTAGTCCCCTCGTTCACGGTAGAGTCGGGACTCGAGGAAGTTCTCGAGTGCCTCGGCTGGCGCAGAGGGGGCATAGAAGTCCCGGTAGCGCGGCCCGCAGCCGGTGAGCATCACGACCATGACGAAGGCTATTGAGGGTCCTCTGAACAAATCGAGCGCTCGGTTGCGGGCAGGGGAGCAGGGTCGCGAGGAGTTTCGCACGGTCAGGGTCGTTTAGAACAGCGAAGTCGCAAGCTCAAACCACAACCGCCCAGAACCGCAGGAATGTTCCGAAACGCCCGAACTTGACCTCCAATGGGAACTTCCAGCATCGAGTGGACACTCACACGAGCCAACCCACTGCGTACTCGAGGCACGATGATGACAACGCGACTGCTGGTGACGCTCCTCTTGCTCTTGACCCTCTTGCCGCTCCCAGCCTCGGCCGCGGAGAGCAAGCCGGCCCCACGCCACGACCTCGTGGTCCTCAAAGACCTCCTGAGCCACCCGGAGACTTTGGACGCGAACGTTCGCTGGCGCGCCCGCAGCACCATCGACCTCGACAGCGCCCGGCTGACGCCGGCGGGACCGTTGGCGTTCAAAGGCACGCTGGGCGCCGGCGAATATGCCGTGGTGGGCAGCGCCAATCGGATGCTTCGCCTGCTCCTCTCCGACTACTCCTTTCGGTACGCGGTCTACGTCGACGACACCTCCTTCGAGGACGCGCTCGCCCTGACCTCCTTCCTCACCGTCGGACCGTGCGATACGCCGTCCAAGGTGGGGGTTGAGTTGGTCGGTGGGGCTGCGCTCGAGACCTTGCAGGAAGACCGCGTCTGCAAAACGGTTCAGGTTCGGCTCCAAGAGGGCGAAGACGAGACGAGGGTTCGACTCGAGGGCTGGGTCGCCGCCTCGCTGATCGCGAAAGTCTACATCCCTGATACGTTCGAGGCCTGCATCGACGACTCGAGGGGACGGCCAGAGAAACGAGTGGAGCTCCTGGATGCGCCCGATGGACAAAAGGTCGCGACCTTAGGTCCAGAGATCACGGCCTACTTCAAACTGCTCGACGACTCGGGGGGCTGGGCGCAGGTCGAGTACGGAGCTGAGCACTGGAAAGTCACGGGGTTCCTGCGCAGCAGCGCGTTGGCGGACAAAGACATTTCGGGACCCGGGTGCACTCTCAGCCTGGCGGGTTTTGGGACCGGAGGCTGGGGAACCTCCGCCTCGCTGATCTCTGTGCGGCCTGGCGAGCTGCTCTATGCCGCGCCAGGCGGCGAGGTGTTCGCTGGAGCCGCCAAAGACACTCACGTCGTCCACGTCTCGACGAACGAACAGGGCTGGCGCTATGTGTACTTTCCGTCCGAGATCTGGGATGAGGAGGTCTACGCATGGTTACCGCCCCAACAAACGTCTCCGTAGCCGCCAGAGGTGAAGATGCGAGCGATGGTTCCTAGATTCTTTCTCGTTGCGGCCTGCACGGCGGTGTTTCTGCTCGCGAGTGTGGGCCCGTCCGACGTCGACGCGGCCCCAGCGCTCAGCACCGAGGTGCCGTCGATGGACATCCCGCCCGCGGGGCCCTGCGGCAAGTGCGGCGTTTCAGAGAATCCCAGCGAAGGGGCGCTGACTTTCACGCCGGCGTTGCTGCTGTTGTTGGGTTGGGGTTGGCTGCGACGCAGATGAGACCGGCATTGGGGGGGAGAAATGGGGGAGAAGAAACTCGACCCTGACGCTGTCGACGCCGATGCTCTCGACCTCTCCGATACGCCGTCCGAGGTCGTGGACTAGGTATGCTGGACGGGCCGCGATCGCCTCGAGATGAACGGCAGCCCGGCGGCCTGTACCGACGAGCGCCAGCTTGAGAGGTTTTTGGTCCCTGATTGAGAAAGACGACGGCGCTATTGGCCAGGAAACTGAACCGTGACCGACTCTGTGGCCACACTGTAGCAGACCATGTCTCTGGGCTCTCCTTGGACCTCGACCTCGGTCTCGACCTGCTCGCCGTTCAGGCCCGCCCAGACATGGATGACGCCGGGTTCCTCGCCAACACACGTCACAGGTTCCCAAGGATCGACGCCAATCTCAGCTCCAGCCCCCTCCCGATAACGCACCCAATCGGGCGTTACTCCTGCGCCGTTCGCGTCGACAAAGCGTACACACACCGCGGCGTTATCGAGCTCAAGACACTGAAAACACCCCGACTGGAATGGCCAAAAGGTCAACAGCAGCAGGAATGGAAGCAAGAGCATGAGAGGCTTCATTCGTCCCCCACCGTCCAGCCGATCGCCACGCCAAAACTCACCCAGTCGGCCTTGAACGACGCCGTCTGCTCCGGCAGCAGAATTCCTGCAATAGGGAGAGTAAATCCGACCTCGGGTCGGACAAAGAC
This sequence comes from Deltaproteobacteria bacterium CG_4_9_14_3_um_filter_63_12, assembly GCA_002789955.1. Taxonomy (GTDB): domain Bacteria; phylum Myxococcota_A; class Bradymonadia; order UBA4248; family UM-FILTER-63-12; genus UM-FILTER-63-12. The sequence goes on from PFUG01000231.1 coordinate 16,824, forward strand.
CCCACCCAGAGTGAACGAGCCGCCCAACGTCGCGGAGGCCCCGAAGACCACGACATCGAAGCGCTCTTGACTGCCGATATCTACGTTGCTCCAGGCGAGAATGGGCGCGACGGAGCCGAAGACCGCAAAATCATCGGTGCCGTAGGCGAGAAGCAGAGGCAGGGTGACGTCCACCGGGATTCCCCCATGGACGGCAGGTGCGAGGGCCAAATCGAAGTGCTCGCCGTCAACCAGACGCACCTTGACCATGAGGGAGGCGCCCTCTCCGGCGAGCTGCCCGCCGAGCTCCACGTCATCGGTGAGACCGAGGTACATGCGGAGTGCGGGGAAGTGGCCCCAGTAGAGCTCGTCGGTGGCGACCGTACCGTGCTGGACGACACAATCTCGAGAGAGCCCGCCGTCGGCGTTCAGTACGCGGCCGCAGACCTCGTCGACGTAGGTCGCATGTGGGACCACAGCGACCTGGAACCTGCCAGCCGGCAGGGTCGACGCGGTCTGGTAGAGGTTGGGAGAGGTGGCGCAGGAGGTGAGGGCCGCCAGTCCGAAGAAGCACAGGAGAACCGCTGCAGCCTTAGACCAGAGCCTGTTCGCGACCACTCGTGTGCCTGCGGCTGGCCAAGGATTGCTCAAGGGGCCTCCTTCGGAAACTGTAGCGTGAGGTTCTTGGTGCTCACCTCATCGCACAGGTACTCGTTGAGCGTGGCGTTTACCTCAACCTCCGCCTCGACCTCCATGCCCCGCCAACCTGCCCGTAGGTGATAGAGCCCCGCTTGCGCAGAATCGAAGTCATCGTCTGAGCAGACAGTAGTCCCTCCACCTGCGTATTGTTCAACTTCCGCTCCCTTGCGGAAGAATACCCAATCCGAAATCACCTCCTGACCCTCGGCATCAACGAATGAGACGCAGACTGCTCTTGTCTCCATGCTCAGACAGCCAAAACAAGCGGTCTGCGAGGTGAGGGCCAGCAGGACGATGAATGGGAGGAGGACGGTGAGGGGTTTCATCATGGCCTGAAGGCTGCGCAAATAATCACCGCGAGACGAAAGGGACGCTCTATGTCTGGGAGTATTCAGCGCGCAGCGTCGGTGTAGTGGGCGAGCAGCGCGTTTGAGCGTTCGAGTTCATTGGCCTGGAAGTAGGCGTCGGCCAGCTCGGTGACCAACATGGACTCGGCCGCTGAGTACAGCTCCAGCCCGGGCTCCGCCAGGAACGCCTCCAAGGTCTCGACAAAGAGCCGCCGACTGAGGAAACCACTCAACTCGACCAGCTCGGTCGCCGGGTTCAAGGCCATGACGGGCGGGTCGACCTCTCGCAGCTCCTGCAGCAACTCGTGAAAGCGCTGCACCTCCATAGTTTCTTTCGCCGCTGCCGTCGCCGGGAGGAACAGCGACACCACCAGCAAGAATCCCACGCACCCCATCGCCGGCTGTCGTCGCATCTCGCCATCACCCCGAAGTGGACATTTGTTGGCTCGAGCGTAACGCGATCGGGCGCTGATAGCAAGCGCCCACGTATCGACGTCAAACCAATGGCTACGACCATGCAGGCGCCTCAAACTCACCACAGAACTCACAGAGAGTTTCTCTACAAAAATCTCTGTGTTCTCTGTGCTCTCTGTGGTGAATACTTGCGTTGCGAGCTGAGATTACGGCGCCGGATAGCTCTCCTGCAGCGCCTGAGGCACCTCGCCAGCGTCGATGATCGTTCGGTAAGTCGCCACTGCAGGCCGCGCGGTTCTTGTCTTTGCGGCATCGGCGCCGACCTCGAACAGCCCGAAGCGCATCCCCATGCCGTGGTTCCACTCGTAGTTGTCCATGAGCGACCAGTAAAAATAGCCGCGCACGTCGGCGCCGTCGCGGATGGCGCGGGCGACCCAGGTCAGGTGCTGCACGAGGAAGCCGACGGCACCCGAGCCGTCGCCCTCCAAGGCGAGCCCGTTTTCGGTGATGAGGATGGGGACGTGGTAGCGCTCGGAGGCGTGCATGACCACCTCGTAGATGCCCCTCGGGTAGAGCTCGGCGAAGTTGACGGTCAGCGGGTTGAAGTCGGTCAGCGGCGAGAGCTCGGGCAGGAAGGGCGCGCCAAAATCCTCGACGGTGGCGCGCAGGTAGTAGTTGATGCCCAGGTAGTCCATGCGGTTGGCCAGGTCTTCGCGGTGCACGGGGTTGCGGTCGGCGTCGGCGTCGAACTCACCGAGGACCACGGCGTCGAGATAGAGCGTGTTCCACAGGTAGAAGACGTTGTCGGCGGCCTGCACGTCGGTCGGATCGCTGGGGTCCATGGGCGCGACGGGCGCCATGGCGTAGACCACCCCGACCTGGGAGTTGACACCGTCGGCGTCGGCGTCCTCGAGGTCGGCGGCTTTGACGGCGTCGTACATGCGGGCGTGGGCGGTGATGAGGTTGGCCAGGACTATTTTGGCCTCGATGGCGCGGGAGGCCACGCAGGGGGGATTGGTGCGGTCGGCCGTCGGCAGGAGATAGCCCGGCAGCATGACGGCAAACGGCTCGTTGAGCGTCGCCCACAGGTCGACCTCGCCGCCGAACTCCTGAGCGACGAAGCCCGCGTACTTGGCGATTTCGGTCAAGGTGCGGTCGGTGTCCAGCCAGCCGCGCGGCGAGCAGTTGGCGAGGTCGACGTGGCAGCCGACGGCGTCGTGGATCCAGGTGGGCAGCGTGTAGTGGTTCAGCGTGACCAAGGGCTCGATGCCGCGGCTGCGCAACGAGGTGAAGATGGCGTGGTAGTGGTCGAGGGCGGCTTGATCGGCGAGGGCGTCGAGCTCGGCGAAGGTGGCGGCGGAGTCGGTCGCGGTGGGGAAGATGCGGCTCCACTCGAGGCTCATGCGGAAGGCGCCGCCGTGGACCTCGTTCTGCAGGCCGTCGAGGTCACTCTCGTAGAGCTCCCAGTGGCCAGGGCCGCTGGAGGGCGGGTCGCCGGACAGGTGGGCCAGCGGGTCCTGCAGGATGGTGTCGGAGACGATGTACTCGTACCAGTCGGAGTTGCGGTCTTCGCACTCGGCGGCTGGAAGCGTCGGGCAGCCCATGTCGACCTGGAAGCCGGCGACCGCCGCGCCGAAGAGGAAGCTTTCGGGGAAGGGCAAGTCCTCCGGCGTGACGACGACGACCTCGGCGGTGTCAGGCAGGTCGGTGCTGTCTTCGGCGGTGTCGCCCTCGGTGTCGCCTTCGGTGTCGGCAACGGAGGTCTCCTCGGCGTCGGTCGACGTGTCGAGGACCGAGGTATCGCCCACGTTCTTGGAGGTCTTGGGGTCGTCGTCGCAGGCGGCGACGAGTCCGGCGAGAAGGAGGGCGGCGAGCAGCGAGAGGAAGAGTGGGTGTTTCATGGGGGGCTCACATCAGAAGGGGTGGCGCCATCGTCGCAGCCCTTGTGTGCGAGTTCAATGCGATTCAACTCTGGCTCGACTGGGCGTCGGGCTGGTCCTGGGCGCGGGTGAAGCGCGGAATCCCATGAGGCCCCAAACGCCCTCGAGGCCATGGTGAGTGCGGTGAGCAAGGTCAGAACATGATCTCCCGTGCCTTTGCTCACAGGTCCCAAAGCGAGTGGGAATTAGTGTGTTCGGCGCAAGGAGCGAAATCAGCTCACAAACGCAAACGACAAAACTCTCACCCCATTGCCTCGGACGAATAACGGTGAGACGATACGCCAATCCTTAATGAGTGAAAGTGAATTGGGGTCGCCTTCGACGAGGCCAGTACTAGGGTTTACTGGTCGCACAACCGTGACGGATCACGCGAGTGGTTTGTTTGGGCGGCAGTACAATCAAACAGGAGAGTAGCCATGCGTCTCACCAGGGTCGTTCTCTATTCTTTGGGGGTCTTGGTCATCATGGCCGCCTCGGGCGGGACCTTGTGGGCACAACCCATCGGTCTCCCCGTCAACCCAGGTCAAACCCCTCCGGACAAAGTGCTCGGTGGTCTGACTGTGTTCGTTTCCGCGGACGGAGGACTCACCCCCTACATCGCAACCTATGAGGGTTCTGGGTTCAACGAGGGCCTTGTGGGCGCGGAGGTACTTGGCACCGACCTGAGCTTCGAGCTCGAGGAACGTGAGCAGCAGCTCCTCTACATCGGTGGGACGGTTGGCGCTCGATACTCCATGGACACTATGCATTTTACGGCCGGCTTCGGGGTCTCCTACCTAGAGCTGCAGCAGCAGAACAACGTGCAATCCCCCCCTGGCGTTGGTTACAACAACGAACATCAAGAGTTCCAAACACTGACTCCGAACCCAGGGTTCTCGGCTATCTTGGGGTTCGACTGGGAGGCTTACCACAACTCCCATGTGTCACTCATCCTCGGTCTTCAGGCCCTCTACACTTCTGCATTCGGGCTGCGAGGAACGTCACTCGATGGAACCGACACGAGCCGCGGCGGTCCCACGAACGGCGACCGGCTCGAATACACGCGTACGGACACGACCGACCTCTCCATGCATTTGATCACGTTCCAGCCGCATGTGGGGGCCGAATGGCGACCAGTCGGCAGCCTGGCCGTGAACAGCTTTGGATTATTCTCGGCGCTGACTCTTTCGGCCGGCAGCATGACCAAACGGCTGCGCACCGCGAGTGAGTCGTTTGGGACCGTTAGCGGCGGAACCATGCAAGACAGCGAGCTGACCCTCGATCTGAGCATGAGCCCCATCCAGATCATGGGAGGGTATTACGGCTGGTATTTCGCCGTGCCGCATTTTGGCACAATCGGACTCGAGGCACAATTTGGGGCTCGTTGGAACGCCGAGCTCAGCTACCAGTACTCATTTTGAGACGAAAAGGAGAAGAGATGAGAATCAACACAAGAATTGTCATCCTAGCCCTACTGATCTCAACTTTGATGAGCACGGGCTGCACCAACGACGGAAGGTTGATCACCTACGAGACCATTCCCACACAGATCACTCGAGCCTCTGACCAAGCGATCTTGGCGGACGCGATTGATGATGGCTTCGGCAAGCTCGACAACGACAAGATCCGGACCGCTCTCGGGGCAAACGCCTCGTTGAGCGCGTATCTCGTCATCGCTTCGCCGTTCAATTTGGACGCCTCCGTCCTCAACTACATCCAGGAAAAGGCCGCCCTTCAAGCGGGAGCGATTGGACTGCGGATCCTCGAGCTGCGTACGACCTTGGAGCGCCCCAACCCCGAGCGCACACTGGAGGTCGTCGAAACCGAGTTCCCTGACACCGAAGCTCGGGTTATGATCCTCGTCTCGTATGCAGGCGTCGACGAGGTCACGACGATAGAGCAACAGGAGAGCCATGGGACTACGAAGCCCGACCGCATTCTCGAAGGGCGCTTCAAGGCCACGTTTGCCGTCACGCCCCGCAAGACGTCGTTCCCTGCCTATTCACAGGTCATCGAAGGCAAATCGTCCTACGAGGTGGGTTATCGACAGTTCATCGACGAGCGATGAGGCGCCATGTGGCTTTCTTGTCTCGCTTGCCCACGACCGTTTTTCGCGTGATTTCGACGAGATGCGGCGCGGAAAGCGGTCGTCCGCTCGGCCATTGAGAGGCTCTTTCGCAGCCCTGATGCTGCTCGTTATGGTTCTCTTGGCGAGCAGCGTCACAGCGTGTGACGACGCGCCCAACCAGCCCCCATCGGATGCAAGTCTCCTCATCATCAAGCTCGAGCGCTGGCGCGCATACCTTGATGTCGGTGAGACCAGCAACCTGATGTCGACGATCGCCCCGTCGTTCCTGAATCAGGGGCACGACTACGAGGCGTTTTCCCGCTGGATAGCCGACCTCATGGCCCTTGGGGATCTCAAGGTCGATCTGCGCAACATCACGCTCAACATCGACGGGGACCAAGCACAGGTTGACTACACTCTCGAGATCTCGGTCTGCAAACCTGTTCTCGGCGCCCCCGACGGCGTCCTCTGTGCGCTCCACTTGCGTTGCCATTCCAACGCGTCATCCCTCTGTGGCTGGGCTCGCTACTGGCGACTCTACGAAGATGGGTGGCGCCTGGTCGGAGATGGCCAAGAATGGGGAGACAATTTGACCTTACAGTTTGCTGCGGATGGTATCGAGGTCGTTGGCAACTTATTCGACCCCAAGGGCGTTCTCAGCTCGGTGGACTTGGGGTGGGGGAACACGCTGCGCAGCGAGCTCGTTCGCTCCGCTGGCACCTGGGAGCTGACAGAGACGCTCGAGGTTCCCAACACTCTTTACCCCGACCATCCCTTCCCCTGGATCCTCGACCTGACATGGATGGAAGCTGGACAGAGACGCTCGTCACGCGTCGAGTTCGTTCAGCTCATGGATCAGTTCGCATCGGACTTCTCCCCTGTTGGCGAGGCGTTGCTGCCCATCGAGTTCGCCTGGTCGAGCCGTCCAGTCCCAGAAGGGGGCGTGGAGGTTCGTCTTCTGGACGGCGATACCACCCTCTGGAGGTCTAAGCGTGTCTTTGATGAGAGGTTGAGTTACGCAGGCCCCGAGCTGAGCCCTGGTTCGATCTATCGCGCCCAGGTTGTTACCTTCGATCTGTTCGGCAACAGCGCAGTCTCTGAGAGTACATTGGTGCCGCAAGATCCCACGATGGTCTCACCGCACCCAACCAGCGTTTCTCCAACCAACGGGCCAGCCACGGGTGGAACCGCGATCGTCATCCTCGGCGACCACTTCCTCGAAGGGTTGAGGGTCGACATTGGCGCCGTCCCCTGCGTCGGTGTTCTGCGGGTCGACCAGACACAGCTCCAATGCACCACTCCAGCGCTGGCACCCGCAACCTATCACATCGCGGTCATCAATCCGTCGGGAGCAGTCGGGCTGTTGGAGGATGCATTTACCGCACTGTAAGTCGGCTCACTCAGCGGCCGAATTGGCGCGCAGGACCTCTCGGTCATTGCCGTAGATGAAGAGCTCTTCCAAGCCCACCAGCTCCTCTGGGCTGATGGGTTTCGGCATGACAGCAGCGGCGACGCTCAGCCGGTCCCGGGGATAGTCGAAGAGAGACATCAAGCGACGAGTCTGTGCGACGTCGAAACTCCAATGTTTCGCAGCGTCGACCACCATCGCTGTGCGGTCGGCTGGATAAGTCACGTCCAGCAGCTCTTGATAGAGGGCGTCGAACTCTTCCTCGCCGATGGACAATACGGTGGGTCCGACCGCTTCCTGTTGCAGAGCTCCGGGCTGACGCGGTTTGTCAGAACCAGCGACGTTGGCGAGGCTAGCTTGGTCGGCCGGGGCGCCCGAGTTGACGAGACTGACCGCGCTTCGCAGGTTCGAACCCGCTCTCGCCAGGAGGCGTCGCAGTTTCTTGCGATCCTGGAAGTTGAGACTCTCGGCTGCGTCGATGGCGAGCGAGAGCTCGTCGAGCTGGTCGACTGCCGCAGAGAGGGTACCGGCTACGCCCTCCAATGAAATGGCGACGCCAACCTCGAGCAACACCCCTGCGTTAAGCTCGTGCTGAGCCGTGCGCAGTGAGGAGCGAAGCGCATTGACGCCGTCCTCGAGAGTGCTCTTCGTGGAGTCCATGCCTTGGAGACCGGAGATGATTTCGGAGGCCACGCCGACATCCTCCAAGACTTTTGCAAAGGCGCCGTTGGCCGCAATCTCATCGACGATCACGGCGTCGTTCTGAGCCATCGCGGCGCTTGATGCAGCCACAGAGAAGAAAACGCAACACGCTAGGGTCAACGATTTCATGTCCATGCCTCCAGTATCTCGTTGCATCTTGCGACGACAGGCCAATCGAACGCAACTCAAAGCGGCCTCGGCCCACGACCATAGACCAGAGTCACCCGCCGTCCCGCTCCGCAGTATTGCTGCGTTGACATTGAATATCGGCCACCATAACCTCGGCATCTGCTCTTGAAAAGGGAATCGTCGAGGATGCAGGCAGACGAAGGCACGAAACAAAGGGTCATCGGAGGCCAATACCGCCTAGACAAGTTGCTGGGCGAGGGCGGCTTTGGTGCGGTCTATCAATGCACCAACTTGACCATGGACACCCAGGTCGCCCTCAAGCTCCTGCATGGTCATCTGCAGGATCCAGCTCAGCAGCAGCGCTTCGAGCGGGAAGCCAAGACCACCTGCAAGCTCCGTCACCCCAACACCATCAAGGTCTATGATTTCGGCTCCACCGAAAAAGGTGAGCTCTACATGGTCATGGAGTACCTCGAGGGTTCGCCGCTCTCCAAGGCACTCCGGGACGCGCCCTTCACCGCGTCTCGCGCAGGCTGGATTGCCGCCCAGGTCTGCAAATCGCTGTCCGAAGCCCACAAACTCGGACTCGTCCACCGGGACCTCAAGCCGGACAACCTGTTCGTGACGCCGATGGAAGGGGACCCGGATTTCATCAAGGTGCTCGATTTCGGCATCGCCAAGGTGACCAACCTCGCCTCTCAGCAACTTACCGCTACTGGCACGATCCTGGGCACCCCTCGCTACCTTTCGCCCGAACAAGCCATGGGCAAAGAGCTCGATGGGCGCAGCGACCTCTATTCCCTGGGGGTCATCCTCTTCGAGATGCTCACGGGGCGGCCTCCCTTCGCCGCCGACAGCGCCGTCGCACTCCTTCTCAAACACGTTCACGAAGCCCCGCCGGACATTTTTCAGCTCAGACCCAAGGGCGAGGACGCCGAGTTTGATGGTGTCGCCGCCATCGCCCGCAGAATGCTGGAGAAAGAGCCAGAGGCACGCTTTCAGAGCGCTCCCGACGCCCTCTACGCCATCCTGGAGGTGTTGGGGCGGCAGAGAGTGTTAGGGCGTTCGAATCCACAATTGGGCGCCGCGGTAGAGTCGATCAAGAGTGGGACCCTCATGCTCTCACAGGACACCGCGCAACCCGATGTGCTCGCCCTAGCCGACCCGCCGAGCGGTCCGCAGCCACCCACCTACACACCGCGCACACCCACACCGGCGGGCAACACCCCGCTCGCCCGCAACGAGGCTCTTCACGGCGCCGCGACGATGGCGGCTCCTGCAGCCTCGCCCCGGCCGCCGCAAGCGCCGGTCCAACCCAACGATCTCCAAGACGGGCCGAGCAATCGCGGGTTGCTCACGCTGGTCGCCGTACTTCTGCTCATCGTCGTCGGAGGGGGAGTCTACCTGGCGACCAAGGGGGAGCCCGAAGTCCGCTCCCCAACTCCAATCGACGAGGACGAGGTCGCGGCGGTCCCAACAGCCATCGCCGAGCCAATGCCAGAGCCGGATGAGGAGCCTGCCTCATTCGATCCACTGCGCGATCTTCCGACGGCGGAGCCCGGGCCCCCTGCTGTTCTAGAGCCTCAGGAAATCACCCCCCCAGAAACTGGTGAAAGCCCAACTCCATCGCTCCTCTGGGTTCGCATCGAATCAGACCCTCCGGCGACCACGGTGATGATTGGGACGGAACTCATCGGCGAGACGCCGGTGGACATAAAATGGGCTCCCGATGAGGATCCACCCGAGGTCGAGCTCAGCGCCCGGGGCTACGAGAAGATGCGTGTGACTTTGAAGGCCTCAGAGAGCGGCGGCTCAAAGCTGCTCGTCCTAAAGGCCCTGCGCAAGCAAGTTGCCGTGGAAAAGAAGGACGCAGAGGTGAAAGGGACCTCGACCACCCCCAAGGACAACGCACTGACGACCCAGGTCCCGAAGACTGAAACCAAGAAACACTTCGAAATGGTGGAGTGAACGATGAGGAGTCTCGCCAATCCCCTCACGGCTCTGCTCTTCTGGTTGGTCCTCTCGCCTTGCCCCCAAGGATTTACTCAGGAGCAGCCCGTCGAGGACGCGGTTGATGAAGCGTACGGACACGGGATGGAGCTCTACGCCGCCGGTCGCTTTCAAGAGGCCGCCGCCGCATTCAAAGAAGCCTACAGCGTCGCAAACGAGCCCGCGCTGCTCTGGAACATCGCTCGCGCCCTCGAGAAGGCCGGCGAGCTCGAAGAGGCGAGGGACACCTACAAGGACTTCTTGGGCCACGAAGACGTCCACGGAGACCTGCGCCTCAAAGCCAACGAGGGTTTGCTCAGGGTCGAGTTAGAGCTGCGCAACGAAAAAACGAAAGGAGATGGACGCACCCCAGAGGAGCGACGCCTGGACGCAGAGCGGGCCAGTCGAGCTCTTCAAGAGGTGGAGGTCAAACGGGTTCAACAATTCGAGTTGGGCGTCGACGGCGGCTACCGCTCGGCACTGGCCAACGGAGAGGCCATCACCAACTCGTCGAACCTCGCCGGACGTTTCGGTTGGCAGGAGTGGGGCTCTTCATGGATACACCTCTGGCTGGAGGGCTCCCTCGGAATGGTCTGGAACGAGGTCGCCACCAAAGCGGACCTAACCCCCAGCCAGCTCTGCGAGGTGGACCCCACGGAATGTCCAAAGGACGGCACCACGTCCGAATCTGGCGTTTGGGTGTTGGCGACCCAATCGGTGAGGTTCAACTTCATCAAAGACGAGGACACGCTCTCGGCCGGCCTCGGCTTGGGTGCGTACTTCGCTGGTTCTGACGAGAACGGCGCCATCGTTCAAGCGCGCGTCGACGTCTACTACCTCACGCTCTCCGCCTTACTCAGCGTCGGCCGCTCGTCGGGAGTCGCCTTGGGGGGCGGGGCGGGTCTGCGTTATCGCTTTTGACGCAGCCACCGCCCTGCTTTCGCCCTCGGCTGAGTGCGGCGAGCAGGGTTTGAGCACGATCTCCCGTGCTTCTGCTCACAGGTCCAATAGAGAGGGAGAGTCTGCTGGGGACTCGGGAGCTGAGGCGACCGAAACTCTGGCTCATGGCCCCGAAGTCAGCGCAGCCGCGGCATCGTCACACTCAGGACGCCGCGTCCAACCACGGACACGAGCCCCTCACAGCCGCCCTGGTCGCGGGAGAAGCCGAGCGGTGGGATTGTCGGGCGTGGTGCAGGCAGCGCAGAGGAGCGCGAGGAGGCCCGCAAATCTGTCCAGCATTCTCGACCCCTATCCGAAGCCGTGATCTACAAGACATGGCAGGAACCGCACAAAGGCCGCCTACAGACAGTGCAGGCGGCCTTCGAGGTGCTCTAAATCAACCTCAGCTGGCTGAGGCTTCTGGGGCGCTCCCGTCGAAGCAGAGCATCAAGTCTCGGAAAGCCTCCGAGTAGACCACCGGATGCACATTCGTGATCTCGAGGGCGGTCTCTTCGCCGTTGGTGAAGCGAATGTCCACGATGGTCAGCTGCTTGTCGTAGCCCAAGATGTTGGTGTCGAGGTGTACGGTCTGCGCAGCGCTGGGGTAGATGCGGTACGAGTGGGTGGCGTTGCCGACCTCCCATGGACCACCGCCGTCGGTAGACCAGCCTCTCTCCTTGACGACCCTGTAGAGCTCGCTGCTCTCTGACTTGAGGCCGACGAGGCGTTGGGTCTTGCGGCTCTCGAGCTCGCCGGGAAGTGGGATGTAGACCTGACGATCGACCTGCGGGAAGGGCTGGTTGATCGAGACCTTCTCCAACAGGTCGAGCCATTCGTCGCGAACCTGGTCGTTGAAGAAGAGGGGATGGACAATGAGTAGGAGATCGTTGTCCTTGACCTTGAAGGGGACTCCCTTGGAGTTGACGTAGCCGTCATCGGTGATGAGGAACTGGTCTCGTGGCAGCATCTTTTTGTCGGCCTTTGCCCAGATGAGCCGTTTGCCGAGGTGCGCCATGACTGGGTGCTCGCGGTAGATCTCGAGGAAGTCCTTACCCCGCCAGAGGCGGCCGTTGATCATGGACTGCTCGAGTCGCCGGACCTGGTAAGAGATGGTCTCCACGAGGAGCTTCTTGGTCGCCTGGAACTCCTTGTAGAGAGTCGGATCGGCGTCCTTGGCGGTCTTCGGGAAGGAGCGCAGGTGGCGGCCCTTGGCGTCGAGGACGGTGGTCGAGATGCGGCCGTCGAGCTCGAGCTTGAGAGTGACCTGATGGCTGCCGAAGTCGAAGAGTCGGGAGGAGTCTTTCTCCAAGTCACCGGTGTCCACCGCGTAGTCGAGGAAGACGTCTCGATCGAGTCCTTCTTCTTCGGCGATACGGTCGATGGTGCGGTTGATGAGCTTGACGACCTTGCGGTTGCGAATCCGGCGTCGCATCTGGAGGATCGCGCTCAGGGCGCCGCGGGTGGAGATCGAGTCCAGGGTGTCGAGCGCCGCGATGGCGAAGGAGGGCTTGCGCCGCACCATTTCGGTCGCCGCTTTGGCGAGCTGCGCGACGGAGCTGGGATCGGGCACCAGTCTCAAAGCCCAGAAGATGCCGGGATTGAGGCTGTATTCGTCGCCTTGATCGGCGCGGTAGAGGTCCCAGAGGAGTCGGCAGGCCTTCTCCTTCCCGAGCTCGGACCACAGCCCGTTCACTCTCTCGAGCCAAGGAGCTGTGGGACACTCGCCGTCGCTCTCGCGCAACAGCAGGAGCAAGGTCAGCGCTTTCTCGGGCTCTTCCTCGAAGGCGGTGCAGCTGGCGACGATCTGTTGGACGCTGGTGTGGAAGTCGAGCTTGCGCAGCGCCTTCTCGAGGGCGACCACACGCCGTTCGCTGACCAAGCTGGCCAGGTAGTCCAAGCCTCGGTCTTCGAGGCGCAGCAGGGTGCGGACGTACTTGTACGCGGAGGTTGGGGAGGCCCAACGCGAGGCGTCGACGGTCTCACCGGTGAAAACATTGACGTCGAAGGGCAGGAGTTCGAAGTGCAGGCCCGAGTTCTCGAGGCGTTCTTTCTCTTCGCCGTCCAACTCCATCTCTTCGAGGAGACCCTCGAGGATGGCTTCGATCACTTCGCGAGTTTCGCCTGCTTCGTATCCGCCGCCCCGCAGGTAGAGGTCGGTGAGGCGGTCGAGCAGCCAGCTGCGCTGCCGGGTGATGGCAAAGCGCAGGACGAGCACCGTGAATTCACGGCTCCAGCTGGATTGGATGGGGACCTCGGCGACCTTCGAGCGCCAGGCTTTGGCCATTCGGGCCAACGCCTTGGCGGGCGTGCTGGAACTCAAGAGGGAGGCGGCCAAGATGGGCGAGGCCACACCGTGCTCGGTCGTCATGCGCACGACCCACTCAGCAGCTCGGTTCTCGTCGAGACAGGCCGCCTGCCAGGCCGCGCCAACTCTATAGAAGGGCTCGTCGCCCATCATCGAGCTGAACTTGGCATAGGCTGGGATCAGGCTGAGCACGAAATCCCGTGTCCGGTCTGCTCCGAGATAGTCCCGCAGCGCGCACCAGTGTCCCTGCCACTCTTTCGAGGGCTGGTAGCCGGGCTCTTCGGCGTCGACTTCGAAGCAGTAGAGGTTCGTGAGGAAGTCGAGGAAGGCCTTGCGGTCGCCGTTGGACTGCTCGAGGATCGCGAAGACCTCGTAGATTTCCAGCAGCTCGTTGGGGCGCAGCTCGAAGCCCAAGCGCCGCGCGACCGCCGTGATCGCCAAACGGCTGATCAAGGAGCGCGGCAGGTGGTCGGTGACCTCGGAGAAGGGCAGGTCGACCAAGGGCAGCAGCTCGGCCAGCGCCTGAGGAACCGCGTCGCCATCGAGGGAACGCACCGAACCGATCAGCGACGAGAAGAGCTCATGACCGCCCAATCGCTCCAGCTGAGCCTCTGTCGGTTCGAGCATCTTGCCCAAGGCACGGAGCGAGGCGATGGCCTCGTCGCGGCCGAGGTTGAACTCGCCACAGAGGTAGCTGAAGTTATAGAAGTATTGGTCGTCCCGCGTGAGATAGAGATCCCCGGCGCTGCAGGGCGAGTTGCCCCCCTCGATGAATTTCTCCTCCAGACACTGAGCCAACTCGGCGGCCCGCAGCGAGGCATAGGCCCGTGCGGCAGCCATGTAGTCTGGCGCGGGAGCCGTCATCTGCAGGGGGATCGCGTCTATGAGCACGCGCCACTGTTCCAAGATGAGGTCTTGGGTGCGATGGTGTAGATTCCTGAAGACCGGCAGCAGGCGCGAGGGGCTGATCACCACGGCGAGCGTCTCGGTCAACACGACGCCGGGCTCATCCTGCGTCAGATCTACGGGTTGAGAAGCGGCCGAGGCCACTTCGATCGTCTCCGGCCAAGGTGCGTCCGCCGTCCCTGCTTGAGCGGCTGTCACACAGGCACGAAGGAGCTGGGGGAGTCTATGGTCGGGAGGTGTGTCATCGTAAGCGCCCTCCTGGCTCGAGCTGCGCGTTCCATGTTGCCACCAGTCCCTACTGCTACCCAACGCTCTGTCCACGAAACCACCTCTGTTGTGAGAGAGTCAAGTGAACCGCCGCAGGTGCCAGTCCCTGGCACTCCTCACGCAAATTGTCTCTGCGTGGCGACGAATTGACTGTCATATTCGCGAGTTGAAAAGATTCGTGGAGTCCCTGCTCGAAAGCAAGACTGCACAGAGAATGGAACCCCAATCACGTTTCATAACGACAGAAATCAGGACTTCACAGTTGGTGCTCTCAAACCCCTGTGACCGTTCCTTCTCTCCGCAGTCATCGTGTTCCAGGCGTCCAATTCCGTCGCTCCACGGTGTCCAACGGTCGGGGCAACATATCTGAGAAGGCCGGTGACGTAAAGTCAAAATTTTCCCAGTCGGTTTTGCGGCGAAACTATTGGAAATGACTTTGGAAAATCATCGAAATGAAGCCCGCCGCCGTGTCCCAAGTGCTCGTTTCGACGTCCCTTCTCAACGTCGGTGAGTGTATTGAACCGAGATACACCCGCTCACATGTATGCGAGCGGAGCCCTCTCGACGCCCTACAACAGCCCCACTCCCCCCAAACCTTCCTGCGAATTTTGGCTCGAGCCGGGTTCGAGATTACTTTGAGATTAGCTCCCACGGCTTCCGCTCATGTGGGAGAGTGGCGACCGGCAACGGCCTGGGCGCACCTCGAACATGAGTTCGAGTTCCGAGAGTGGCCTGCGTGCGGACACGGAACGTCTGCACAACGAGGATCTCACATGGTTCCTTCAGGGTGAGGCAAGGATGCGGAACAGCAAGCGAATGAGCTCCAACACGGGTCCGGCAAACGAGCGAACCCCCAAGCGACGACGGGATGCAGGGCCCGACGGCGACAAGGTCCATAAGCCCAAAGCACGGGCCGCCGCCACCAAGGGGGACAAGTCCAAGAAGTCCAAGCGCACCCTCACCACGGAGATCGGCGCCATCTTAGTCCTGCTGATGGGAACGACCCTCTTCCTCAGCTTAATCTCCTTCGATCCCGGTGATCTACAAGGACCCGCCGAGACCATGAATCTCATCGGTCCCGTCGGCGCCCACCTCGCCGATATCCTCCTCGACCTCTTCGGCTTGGGCTCTTTCGCGCTCGCCGGAGTGGTTGTCCTGCTCGGGACCTTCCTCCTGCTCGGAAGACGCATCGAGATGAAGCCCAGCGAGATCGTCGGGCAGATCCTGCTCGTCGTCAGTGGGGCCGCGCTCTTCCACATGATCTATGACGGACAGACCATTCTTGACCACATGCCAGGAGGTGCCGTCGGCGCCGTCGTCAGCGAGGTCTGTAAGACCCTCTTCAACGAAGTTGGGACCTATCTCCTCTGCCTCGCCGTTGCCCTCCTCGGCTTTGTGCTCATCACCGACACGCAGTTCTCCTCCATCCTGCAAACCAGTGACCGACTGGTTCGCGCCATTGCCCGCCTCGTGGCCAGGACTTTCATCGCCCTGGGGGCCGCGGTGAAACAACGCTTGGCCCGCCGAGGGCAGGACGACGACGACTTCGAGCCTGCTGCCGAGCCGAAGAAGCTGCAAGCCAAAGCGCCCAAACAGCGAGTCCAAGAGCCCTCAGAAGTCTCCGACGTCTCCCTCAGTGATGCCTCGGCGGTGGAGCGGCTCAGCAAGGCCATGACCGTCGAGCGACCCGCGCCACTCAAGCGCTCGGTCCAGCCCGTCGCACCCGCACCGCTCGCGGAAGCCAGGCCCAGCAGGCCCGTTCTCAGCGACGCGCCCACTCGTCAGGCCGAGGGTCTCGAGCCCTTACAGAAGGTCTTATCGAAGCGCACCGAGGGGCCTGCCGAGAGCCCCCAGCCGCCCACCAAGATCGCCTCGATCCTGGCCAAGTTGTCGACGATGAAACGCCACGCCGACGAGGCCGACGAAGGCATGAAGCCCTCCAAGGCCGTCGAGCCCGCCTACGAGTTCGAGTCCATCGTCCCGCCAGAGGTCATCGCCGACGGCAGAGTGCTCGCCGGATGGAAGCCGACGACGCTCAGCAAGAAGACGGTCGTCCCCAACAGCGCTCCCTCACAAACCCGCTCCGAGCGGCCCGTCGCCTCGAGAAGCCCACAGGGCGCTGCCCTCGACAAGCCTCGTTATCAAGCGTCGGAGCCCGATAAGAGCAGCCATCCGGGAGTCGACGTGGTCTCCGACAAGCTGCGCCATGAAGCCAAGACTCCGGCGGCTAGACCGCGAGAGCTCGGCCACCTCGTCGTCCCGTGCACCAAACCGACCGAGGCGCGCCCGAACCCTGCGCCTCGTGACGAAGCTCCCAAGTCCCAGGAGGCAAAGCTCGGGAGCGCCCTTCCAGAGCACAGCGAGGAAGCGCGCGCACCGAAGACCGACATCACCGCTGTGCAGTCCATTCCGGCGGAGCTCGCGCAGTTGGTCGAGGCGACGGGACCGGCGCTCGAGGGATTCGGTCCCTCGATCGTGGTCTCCGAGGCGCGACGAAAGCCCTTGAGCGATTGCGATTTCGAGGGCACCATCGAGCGCAAGGTCGCCCCCGACGTCATCTCTACGCTCGAGTTGCCACCGCTCTCGCTGCTGGATTTCGACCCCAACGGTCGGGTGGGGTTCGACGCGGAACATCTCAAGATGATGGCCGACAAGCTCGAGCAGAAGCTGGCCGACTACAAGGTCAAATGCGAGGTCGTGCAGATCTGCCCAGGCCCCGTCGTTACACGCTTCGAGCTCTTGCCGGCCCCAGGAACGAAGGTGGCGACCATCGCCGGGCTCGCCGACGACCTGAAGATGGCGCTCGAGGCCATCGCGATCCGCGTCATTGCGCCCATTCCAGGCAAGGGAGTCGTCGGCATCGAGGTGCCCAACCCCACCCGCGAGACCGTCTACATGAAGGAGATTCTGGGCTCCAAAGAGTTCAGGGAAGCAAAGAGTGTACTGAGTCTCGCTCTAGGCAAGGACATTGAGGGCAACCCCGTGGTCCAAGACCTGGCCAAGATGCCCCACCTCCTGGTCGCTGGCGCGACGGGCGCCGGCAAATCGGTGTCCATCAACACGATGGTCTGCAGCCTCTTGTACAACGCCCGCCCCGAGGACGTGCGGATGATCTTGGTTGACCCCAAACGCCTCGAGCTCAGCATCTACGAAGGCATCCCGCACCTCCTCTTGCCGCCCATCACCGACCCCAAGAAGGCCGCAGTGGCGTTGCGCTGGGCGGTCGAAGAGATGGAGCGCCGCTACACGCTCATGGCCGAGATGGGCGTGCGCGGCATGAAGGCCTACAACCAGAAGATCCAGGCGCTGCTCAAGCAGGCGGAGGCGGGCTCGGAAGAGGCTCGGGAGACGCTCGGCTTGGACGAGAGCGACACGCCGATTCACGAGCACCTGCCCTACATCGTGCTGGTCATCGACGAGCTGGCCGACCTCATGATGGTCGCCGCCAAGGAGGTCGAGATGAGCATCGCCCGACTGGCGCAGATGGCCCGCGCCTGCGGAATTCACCTCATCCTCGCCACCCAGCGACCCAGCGTCGATGTCCTGACGGGCTTGATCAAAGCCAACTTCCCGACCCGCATTTCGTTCCGGGTCTTCAGTCGGCACGACAGCAAGACCATTCTCGACACCGGCGGCGCAGAAGCCCTGCTCGGCCTGGGCGACATGCTGATGTTGCCTCCGGGTTCGGGCCAGCTCACACGCGTTCACGGAGCTTTCCTGTCCGATCAGGAGGTGGAGCGGATCGTCGGTTTCCTCAAGAGCCAGGCGGCACCTCAATACAATGACGAAATCCTCAGCTTCCAAGGCGACGAGAGCGCGGCGGAGCCGGGTTCGGAAGACGAGTACGACGAGTTCTACGACCAGGCGGTGCGCATTGTGACCGAAAGTGGGCAGGCCTCGATCTCCATGCTGCAGCGCAAGCTTCGCGTGGGATACAATCGGGCGGCCCGCATGATCGAGCTGATGGAAGAGCAAGGCATCGTCGGCCCCTCCGACGGCTCGAAGAAGCGCGAGGTGCTGGTTTCAGCCCAATGACCCTCTTGCTCCAAGGAATCCGGCGGCCCGAGGGTCGCCGGTTTCATTTGCTGGTCGTCATCGGCATTGCTTTCTTGGAGCGGATCCGCAGATCCTAGCCGCCAACCAGAGTTTCGCGCGCTACCCGCCCGCGGCTCGAAGCGAGCCAGCGAGCGTGCCTACGCGCGATCCGAGCTTCGACCTTTGCCAGCACAGGAAGGAGAGATGCGTAGGATCGTCATTTGCGGCGGGGGTTTTTGCGGACAGCACGCCGTGTCCCGCCTGCAACGAACCCTACGTGACCGCAGCCGCGTGGAGCTCCTGCTGGTCGACTGGGCGCAGAGTTTCCTCTTCACGCCGATGTTGCTCCCCATGCTCGCCGGGCTCGAGCGGGTCGACCGCGCCGCGTTGCCGTGGGCTCGAGTGGTCGACACACACCGAGTGCAGCTCCTCAAAGACGAGCTCCTCGCCGTGGAGACCGCGCAACAGCGGGTCTTTCTCGAGCGCATGGGTTGGTTGAACTACGACGCGCTCATCCTCGCGCTGGGTAGCGCGCGTGCTCCAGGGGCGCTGCCTGGCGTGCGGACCTTCGAGGAGGGTCTCGAGCTCAAAGCGCGACTCATTCGACGTCCAGAGGCCTTGTCTGTCATCGGCGGCGGGCCTGTCGGCTGTGAGCTTGCCGGGGTGCTCTGTGAGCTCTCGCCTGGGCCTCGCACCACATTGTACGAAGCGGGCCCACAGCTGCTCGCCGGCATGGGGGACACCGCGCGCCCGATGGCTTTCGACGCGCAGACCGAGTTGACCTCGAAAGGAGTCAGCCTGCGCCTTGGTGTCCGCGTCGACGAGAGACCCGACGGCGTCTGGGCCGGTGACGACGCCCTCGAGCCTGCCGTCACCATCGACTGTCGCGCCGGTAAACCCCCGTTGCTCGAAGGGTTGCCCACCACCGCGGCGGGGCGAATCCCGGTAAATCGCCAGCTTAGGCTCGAGGGCGGCGGCGAGGTCTATGTCGGCGGGGACTGCGCCCAGGTCGACGGTGAGCCCGAGCTGCGGCGCGGCATCGCGCGGGCCGTGAGCCACGGACAGACGATCGCGGAGAACGTGCACGCGGGGCTCACTGGACGCGCGCGGATCGGCCTGAAAGACGCCTCGCCGAGCTTTGTGCTGCGTCTGGGCAACGAGCGCGCTGTGGGCCTCGCCCGTGGTGTCTCGGTCAGTGGCAGCGCGGCCTGGACGCTGAGGCAGTCGGTCATGGTCAGTCAGAGCCCGGCCCTCAACCAGAAGCTCACGCTGGCTACCGAAGCGGGGCTGCAGGCCGCGAAACAGTCCGTGAGCTGGTTCCTCGGCAAGCTCAAGAGGTGAGAATCGGTGTGCAGGTTCCTTCCCCAGCTTCGTTTCGTCAGCTCCATCGCGGTGTTCGCGCTGGTCTGGGCGAGCGCACATCCTAGCTGGGCCGAGGATTACACTCGCGCGACGTTGAAGGTGGGCTTGGAACAGGACAGCAACGCGCGCCGCACGGTGGGGGGCGAGGGCAAGCAAGACCAGCTGCTAAGGGCCTTCGTGAAGGCCAGCATGCAGCGTGGTTTGGGGGTGCTCGGCGTGGTGCAGATGAAGCTGTTGCTGGGCGCGAAGTCGCACCAGTCCGTCTCCGACGAAGACGCGCTGGTCACCTCAGCGGGATTGGCCTGGAGCGCCGGTCTCTGGCGTTTCCTCGAGGTGGGTCAGCTCGGTCTCTACGCCCGCGGAGAGTTTGGTGACCGCAGCGAGCGGGCCTCGCTTCGCGACTACATGCGCGGC
The DNA here is from genome assembly GCA_002789955.1 of Deltaproteobacteria bacterium CG_4_9_14_3_um_filter_63_12. Taxonomy (GTDB): domain Bacteria; phylum Myxococcota_A; class Bradymonadia; order UBA4248; family UM-FILTER-63-12; genus UM-FILTER-63-12. The sequence continues at coordinate 36,706 of PFUG01000231.1, forward strand.
GGCGCGACGGCGGGCGTGCGGCTCTCCTACGGGCCAGTGTCGCTGAGCGGCGGCGGGGGCTGGAGGGCGTTTGTCTACAAGCCTGATTTTAGCAGCAATAACCGCGGCCCAGCCCTAGAGAGCAGCTTGGCGGTAGCGCTCGGCGCAGGCTTCTCCGCCCAACTGAGCAGCCTGCACATGTTTCGGAGTTTCGACGCCGATCGCTTCGTCGAAGCCAACAGACTGATCGCTGAAGACGTCGGGGTGAGCCGCGAGGATGCACTTCACTCCGTGCAGCTCGGTGGCCGCTACGATGGAGAGTTCTTGATTGATCTCAGCTACTCGCTGCAGCTCAACCAATCCAATTCGGTGGGCCCGGGCCTGGTTCGTCATGTCGTCAGCGCCAGTTGGGCTCAGCCGCTGCCGATGGACTTCATCGCGTCGATTTCGGGGCGCATCCAGCACACCTACTACGACGATCCCGTCCGGGTCGACGAGACGTTGCAGATCGACGACGAAGACAAGAACCAGCTCGTCGCTGGGGTGGTCCTTCCGTTCATGGGCGGGTTCGGCGTGGAGCTGCGCTACTCGCTCTACACCGAAGCGCTCAGTGACCAGAGCGACTTCGTGAGGCACCTCATCTACATGGGGTGCGTCGTCGACGTTGATGGGCTCGACTGGGAAGGGGCCGAATAGATGTCGCGTCTGAGCCTCGCGCTCGCCCTGTTCTTGGGATGCTGCGGCTGCGCCCCCCCCACACTGTCCGAGGTCAAGGGCGCTCCCAAACCCCCAGAGACCCGACGTTTGTCCCTCTCCATCGAGGGCGCAGGCGCGCTTTCCCCCTTTCGTAGCGTCGAATACCACCTGAAGTGGCGCGACGAGCACCTGCTCTTCGTTCATCGTCGGCAGTACTTCGGCGACTACGGGTTTCAAGCGGGGACCGCGGTCCTCTCCGACGCCCGCGCGCAAGAGTTGGCGGGCAGGTTCGCCGATTGCGGTGCAGACTCGGCCCTCACCCTCACAGCCACCTCGACGGGCGGGTGGCTCTATGAGGTGGAGTGGGCTTGGGACGAGGCGCCGCCGACCCATGCCACAGTAGAAGACCCCCAGACACAACCCGACCCCGCATGGCGATGCGTCGAGCATTTGATGATTTCGCTGGTCGAGGACGAGTTTCCGGAGCTTTCGGGGTTCGAGGACTGGGTCTATGTGGCAGTCGAGGAGCGAGGGTTCTTGAACCTGACGACGATGCCGTCGGCTCAGGTGTCGATCGACGGCGTCAGCACTGGATGGTGGACGCCAGTAGAGCAGCTGCCGATCCCGGCTGGGGTTCACGTGCTGCGCTTCGTCGTTCCAGGAGAGCCACTCATCGATAAGGAGTACGAAGTCGTCGTGGACGTTGGTTCGACCACGGTGTTGAGAACTCAACTGCGCTGAGCGGGAGTCGATGTGATCGAGGTTCAGAATGCGTTAGAATGTCGCACTCGTTTGTGACAGAACAAAGGTGCACGACACAGCAGGATAGAGGGCGTCATGAGCAAAACCACACAGGTCGATACCGGTCGCAGGAAACGCGTCGCCTCCACAGTCCTCGTCGTCCTGTTGGTCGTGGCGGCGCTGGCCGTCTGTGCCTGCAGCGGTTCGACGCCCACGCTCAAGGACGAGGTGGAGGTCCCGACGTCCTCCTATGTGAGCCTTGACACCGAGACCCGTGCGCGCGTCGACGAGGCCCTCCTGGTCACCAAAGACACCGATGCCGACCCGCTCGCCCGCGCCGAAGCCTACCTCTACGTCTCTGACATCAACCTCCTTATGTGGGACGAAGTCCACCGCAAGATCGAGCTCTTGGACGAGAGCCAGGGAGACCAGTTCAAGCAGCTGCAAAGCGCCGGAAGGGTCTATTTCATGCAGGCCCATCGGGCGCGCTCGCGCAGCTGGGCTGCACGGGCCGAGGTCGACTCCAAATACGTCAAAGTCGGAGCCTACGAGAAGCGCTTCAAGGAAGCCTGGGAACACT
>PFUG01000231.1:38721-50966 GCA_002789955.1 Deltaproteobacteria bacterium CG_4_9_14_3_um_filter_63_12
AACCAGTACGTCGACGTCGACTTCTTGAGCGACCTCCGCTACAGCACCGCCATCTTCTACACCCTCCAAGCGCGTCCTGCTGGGGACATGGCTGGAATCCTCACCATTTGTCAGGGCGACGAGGCCGAGGCCGTGCGATTTGCGGGGGACATCGCCTATCTCTACGACAAGCTCGTCGCGCAGCCAGAAACCGCAGCAGACACCTACCGCGCCATCGCCAAGGCCAACCCGCAGACTCGTGAGGGCTACGAAGCACAGGTCGCAGTCTTGGATGCGTTGCGAAAGAGGCAGCGCGCGGGCGCCATGGAGCAAGGAAGCTCTGACAGCTTCGACACCAGCAGCGAAGGCTTGAAGCTCTTCGAGACGGTCAACCAGGACCTCGGCGTGCTGGTCGAGATGAATGCCAACAAAGAAACTTGGAGAGACAAAGACGTCGATGGCGGAAACACAGACGCGCGCGCCGAAGAGCTGGTGCGCTCATTCACCGTTCGGATGCATGGCCTCGCTCAGCAGCAGAAGAACAAAACTCTCTACGAGCTCGCCGCCAGCGCCTACGAGAAGTACCACTTGCTCTTCCCGAACAGCGGTTACGCCTACGAGATGCTCTATCTTCACGCCGAGGTGCTCTACACCCTCGAGCGCTACGATGGAGCCTTTGAGCACTACAAAGAGGCCCTTGGGACCGCCCCACAGGGGAAATACCGCAAGGAGATCCTCAAGGCCCTCGTGATGGCCGCACACAAGCGCTGTGCGAGTGTACCGCTGCCGTCGTCTCCACCAGATGCTCGGGTTGACATGCCCGAGGTCCACCGAGACTTCATCGGCGCTGGTGAGCAGTTCATCTCCTCATTGGGAGACTCAGACCCCGACATGGCCGGCTACGTCCGCTACGAGATCATCATTCGGCACGTACTCTACGGTGAGACCCGAGTCGCCGAGCCCCTTCTGGAGGACATGGTCAAATTCGATTCGAGCCACGCCCAAGCCCCCAAGGCCGCGATCACGTGGTTGGAGGTGCTGGCTCGGGAGGCGATTAAGGGCGATGATCGGGACACACGAGCCCTCGAGCGCGCCATCGAGCGCATTCGCTCGACCTCGAGCCTGATGAGTGACCAAGGGGTTCGGGACAAACTCGACCAAGTGTCTGGAGCCAAACCCAACCTATCGGGCATCATCCCCCGATGACGCGCGTTTTTTCACTGTGACTCGAGACCGACGTTGAAGGAGACGAGATGACGATCGCCAAGTTAGCTGCTGCGTTGCGCCACGCTGGATCGCTGGATGAAGCCATCCGCGACGAGCTCAAGAGCTTCATTGCTCCTGAAGACGACTCCCGGGAGGCGCTGGCTCAGGCGTTGGCGAGCACGAGCGCTCGCAATGGACAGGTCTACGATGCGGGCGCCGAGCTTGCCGATGGACTGGACACCAACCCTCGCAGTTGCTTCGAGTATCAGACCCGCGTCGACGCCCTCGCCGAGACGCTGGGGTGGCCCATCGTCGATGAGGCGCTGATCCGAGCCTCTGCTGCTTTTGGGCTCTTCCTCAACGAGAGCGGCACTGGCTGCTCTTTCGTCGGCCCACTCTCCGCCGAGGACGCGGTCAAGGTCCTAGGATGAGCCGATTGCTCTCACAGGAAGAGGTCGCCGCAGCGATGCGGGACGACGCGCTCGAGCGGATCCTGCTCAACCTCTCGGTGGTGATGCAGGAGCCTGCGAACTTCGAGCATTTTGCGGCGTTGTTGGTCCGCACCTTAGACTCCCGTGGGTGGACCTTCGACGAAGCGTCGCTGTCCTGGGTCACAAAACCACCAGAGTTCGAAGCGTCACCCAACCTCGCGCAGCGCATCACCGCGCTCGCCCTGGGTGGAGACTCTCGGTCGCGCGAGGTGCTCGCGTCGACCACTGAGGTCATCGACGACGACGAGCGAACGGCGCTGATGCTCACCACACTCTACGAGCGAGGGTACGGCGTCACGTCAGAGTTTCAGGTGGTCGAGAGACCCCACTAAACGAAAACGACGACAACAGACCTCACCTGGGGGTCTGTTGTCATCGCAGGACGGGTTGAGGCGCCTGATGCCCCGTTTCTATTTTTGAGCGTTCGACTCAGTGGCGCTGGGTGCCTTCCCCCAGTTCATCTTCCCCGGTCGAAGGGTCTTCATCTTGGGTGTGACGCCCTTTCCCCCTGCGTTGCCGCACTCGATCTGGAGCTTCCCACCTGTGAGATAGGCGATGGGGAACTCCGCAAAGGTCCACGATGCGACCTTGTTCGAGAACCACCCCGAGGCCCAAAGGCGCAAGCTGAGCGCAGCCTTGATGTCCGCGTTGATGCTGACGTCGGTCGTGGTCACCGCCCAAGTGACGCCTTTTGAGGGGGAGTACGTGAAGTTGATTCCCTGAGAGAACTTGGCTGCGGCGGTGGCGGTGAGGGCTGCTCGCAGTCCAACACCGCCCTTTTGGACGACTGCGTCGAGGGCGATCCCCCCCTCGACATAGCCTGTGAGTGCTCCAGAGATCCCTCCTTCGAGGGTACCCGTGACCGAGAACTCGTTTTCACTGGCCTTCCACTTGTAGGCCGCGCTGATCGAAACCTTGGCGGAAGGCTTGAAGCTCAAACCAGCTGCTACATAGATTCCGCCAATAGGGAGCGCGGGGAAGCGGAACGTCTGGTTCCCTTCGAAGATCTTCTTCTCTGCCCACTTGGCATTGAGGATGTCCTTCTTGATGTTGCCACTGATCGAGTCGAGAGTGATGCCCCCCTCTCCGATCTTAAAACTGGCCTTCGGCACGCCTTTATTGGCCAGCCCAGCGTCTTTTCTGTCGCCCGATGCGGCCCCGTTGCCGTAGCCAAGAGACGAGCCAGGCGCCGCCGATTGCAGCTCCGCACCGCCCTGCTGCGCTCCACCTTCGGCCTGCGCGGCCTGTCCCTCGACACCGCCTGCCGCTCCCCCCGCCGGCGCTCCGCCTCCGGCACCGCCGCCCGCACCTGCGCTGCCGGCGCCAGCCGCCGCACCTGGGCCCTCTGCACCGCCTGCGCCCCCAGCACCACCTGCCCCGGCATCACCGCCGGCCGCAGCGCCTGCACCGCCGACACCACCGCCGGCCGCAGCGCCTGCACCACCGCCTGCTCCGCCGGCCGGGGCTTCGCCCTGCTCGCCTTTGAGTTGTTGGGCGACGTGGGAGGCCTCATGGCGCATGACCTTCTTCTGGTCTGCACCTTCCGCGATATGGATCGTGCCGTTCTCCGCAAACCCTTTGAGGTGCTTCTTCGCCGCTTCACCTGAGTTCAGGATCACCACGACTTTGGAAAGATCGGAGTCCGGAAACTGAGCCTGGATGTCGCCAGGAAGCTGGATGGTCTCTTCCTTGGCCTGTTGTTCCTGCTCTTTCTTTTGTTCGCCGGCCTCGCCTCCCTTCTTGTCTTCTTTCGCCTCGATGTCGTCGCCCTTTCGGGCAGCGCCTTCGAGATCCTTGAATGGCGGCGGAACGGCAGCGAGAGCAGCAACCTCTTCCAGACTCATGAGTTTTTCGGCCACGGTCTACCCTCTATTACGTGAACGGCAGTTAGTGTTGAGCGTTAGACTCAGTCGCGTCGGGAGCTTTGCCCCAGCCCATCTTTCCAGGTCCGAGCTTCTTCATGGTTGGGACGACTTTGCCGCTGCTGTTCCCGATCTCGATCTGCAGCTTCCCACCCGTCAGATAGGCGATGTTGAACTCGGCGAAGGTCCAGGAGGCGACCTTGTTGGAGAACCATCCCTCGGTCCAAGCTCTGAGGCTCAGTGCGGCCTTGATGTCGGCCCCGATGTCGATGTCAGTGGTGGTCAGGCCCCAACTGAAGCCTTTCGCCGCGGAGTAGGTGAACTTGATGCCCTGGGTGAACTTCGCCGCGGCCGTCGCGGTCAGGGCTGCTCGCAGCCCGACGCCGCCTTTCTGCACGACCGCATCCAGGGCGAGACCGCCCTCGACGTAGCCCGTCAATGCACCGGAGATGCCTCCCTCGAGGGTTCCGCTGACCGAGAACTCTTTGTCCGCTGGTTTCCACTCGTAGTTTGCTTTGGCAGAGACCTTGGCTTCCGGCTTGAAGCTCAGCCCGGCCGCGACATAGATGCCGCCAATGGGGAGGGCCGGGAAGCGGAAGGTGTGGTTGCCTTCGAAGATCTTCTTTTCATCCCACTTGGCGTCGAGGATGTCTTTGCTGAACGAGCCGCTAATCGAGTCGAGGGTAATGCCCCCTTTGCCGATGTTGAAGCTGACCTTGGGAACTCCCTTGTCCCCGAGGCCTCCATCTTCGCGTTTCCCTTCCGCGGCGCCGTTGCCGTAGCCCAGCGACGAGCTCGGCGAGGCCGCTTGCAGCTCTTGCCCCCCTTGCTGGGCGCCGCCCTCGGCCTGCGCGGCCTGGGCTTCGACTCCACCACCACCCGCTCCACCGGCCGCAGCGCCAGCTCCACCGGCCGCAGCGCCAGCCCCACCGGCCGCAGCGCCAGCTCCACCGGCCGCAGCGCCAGCCCCACCGGCCCCCGCTCCAGCCGGACCCGCGGCGCCGCCAGCCTCAGCGCCGCCACCGCCAGCCGCACCCGCTCCACCCCCTGCCGCTCCAGCTCCACCACCGCCCGCGCCACCACCAGCGGGGGCTTCGCCCTTCTCGCCTTTGAGTTGCTGGGCGATGTGGGACGCCTCATGGCGCATGACCGGCTTCTGGTCCGCACCTTCGGCAATGTGAATCGTCCCGTTCTCGGCGAAACCCTTGAGCCGTCGCTTGGTCGCCTCACCGGAGTTCAAGATCACGACGACCTTGGAGAGATCGGAGTCCGGAAACTGGGACTGAATGTCGGCCGGGAGCTCAACAGTCTGCTCTTTGGCCTGCTGCTCCTGCTGCTCCTTCTCTTTCGGATCCTTGCCCTTCTTCTCTTCCTTGGCCTCGACAACGTCCCCTTTTCTGGCTCCACTCTCGAGATCCTTGAACGGAGGCGCTACAGCGGCAAGGGCTTCGGCTTCTGCGGGGCTCATTGGTTTTCCGGCCACGGTATACCTCCTGAAAAGCTGGCGATCGGCGCAAGAACTGAGTGAGTCATCGTGTCACACTCGGCGGGAAACCAAGACCCCAAGAAGTCCGACAAAAGTCGTATCTGGCGAGGCTTTGGGCTCCAAAGAGCGTGGGGCCAAACGGGTCGGAGGGGCCACCGAGCAAGAACGCTGCCATGCCGACCAGACCATCGAACCAACGGACCCACGGACCCACTAGAGGTCACTGGGTTGCGCGAGGACGTCGAACGCCTCTATGCCTTTGGCTTCGAGGAGCGCCGAGAGGCGTCTCTTCTCTTCCTTGCTCAGCGCCTGCGAAAGCCCCTCTAGAGCGAGGAGAACGGCGAGTGCGCGGCTCTCTAGACCGTCTTGCCCGCAGATTTCGAGGGAAGCCCTGAGCAGTGAAGGGCTTTGCTCGATACGCTCTTGTTGTCGCTCCAGTGCAGCCCAGGCCAGGGCAAATCCCACCATCTCGCCTCGACTCACCTCGCTCAGGTCGACGTTCTGCAGCCGCTCCAGCAGGTCAGCGCCGTCTTCCTGCGCGACCAAGCGCTGCCACACCGATTCGACCAAGACGGCTGCGCGCTCTTGGTTGCCCAGATTGGTTCGCGCCTTGACCAAATGGAAGCGCGCCATGTTGTCGTTGCCAACTCGTCGATGAATCCCGGCGAGCAGGAGATGATCGCGGCCTTTCGAGCCCTCCTCTGGGTGCTCTTCGTCCATCGCCAGCACCTCGTCCATCGCCGTGATGGCCGCCGCTGCGTCCTCGTGCGCCAGAGCGACTTGGGCGCTCAACCGCAAGCGTTCAGCGTGTGCCTCTGGGGAGAGCTCGAGAGACTCGAGGGAGCGCAGAATGGACTCTGCCTTCTCGAGGCGTCCACCACCGAGATTCGCCCGCGCTCGCAGCAGGGCCAGCGAAATGCCCTTGGGGCTCTCGGCCAAGATCCACTCGGCGGCGTTCTCGAGCGCCTCGATGCGTTCCGGCAGGGTCTTGACGGTCTTGGCCCTCGCCAACTGCAGCTGAGCGACGAACGCCACAAGGGACTGCTCCTTGGCGAGCGCGATGGCAGCTTCGAGCGCCTCGTCGGCGTTCTCGTCCTCGCTCTCGACCGCGGCGAGCGCGAAGAGGAAGGCGCGGTGCGCGACGCTCTCTTCGGGAAGGCGAGCCTCGAGACGCGCGCCTAGGTCACGGACTCGGTCGGGGTGACCGAGCTCGACATAGAGCAGACCCAAGTCAGTGCACAGCTCCACCTCGAGTCCGACCACTTCGATCATCGAGTGCTGTCGGTCCTCTTCGGACAGGGAGTCGAGGGCGTCGATGGCCGTCAGGCCCGCCTCGAAGGCGTCGACCGCTTCTTCGATGGAGCCACTGAGCTGCAAGGCGCTCCCCAACAGGTGCGCGGCGGCGGCGCCGATGTCGGCGAGCCCGAGCCGATGTGCCCTCTCGAAGGCGTTGTTGGCACGGGCCACAGCGGCTTCGGCGCGCCGACTCACCAGCTCGATCCGGGCGCGCTCGAGAGAAGCCGCCACGGCGATCGCGGGGGCGCTCTCCTCGTTCTCCTCGAGCTTCACCAAGATCGCGTCGGCGCGGTTGAGCTGGCCGAAGAAGAGCATCAGACGCGTAGCTCGCAGCTCGCAGCCAAGACCGATGAGACGCCAATCCTCGTTGCTGACGCCCTCGGGGGGCGGGCCGCACAACAGGTCGATGGCGGGCTCGATGTCGCCAGCTTGAGCGCGCAGATCAGAGAGCAGCATGCGCGCTTGCAGCGCCACACCCAACTCCGTAGCAGGCTCGGAGATCGCGGCCTCGAGGCCCGCTCTGGCGAGGTCGAAGTCACCCGACTCCAAGGCAACCAGGGCAGCAGTCAACGCGGTGTCAAGCATGGCCTTCCCGAATCGTGGACAAGGGAGACGAACAGCGACAATACTCATCCAATCATTGTCACTGACTCTACGAGAAAGCAGCATCGTAACGCGTATGACGAAGAGCGATCAATGCGATGGGCAGGACCCCACGTCTTCGACGGCCACCGCTTTGGGCTTAACCCTCTGTGGCCACACCTTCGACGGGCGAGACTTTCGTTGCGAACCGCTGCCAGCGGGGGTCTTCGAGGACTGCTCGTTTCGAGATTGCGACTTCAGAGGGGCGACCTTGCGAGGGCTTCGCTTCGCTGGCGTCGACCTGACGGGCGCCCGCTTCGATGACGCCGATTTGCGGGGCGCCACCTTCTTCGACTGCGAGGCGAGTGGCGCTCGCTGGACAGGCGCTCGCTTGGACTCCGCGCTTGTGGTCGATGTGCACGACGCCGACGACCTAGAAACGAGCGCCGCGACCCCGCCGCCCGCCGCACAAGTCGAGGCGCTGCCCACCGAGGACAAGACTCGGCGCGAGCTCGTCATGCAGCTCGGCGCCGTGCTCAGCGACCTGGAACGCGCGACGCAGTGGACGCCTGGTGAGCTGGAGCGGGGACAGACCGCTCTGACCACGCTGAGTCAACGCTGCGAGGGCTGGTATCGGCCGCTGTCGACGTTGGGACGCCTCTGGCGCGTCAACAAAGACCTAGACTCCGCCGCGTGGGCCTTCGAGGCCGCCTTGGCGCGGCGTCCCAACGACCTGTATTGCGTCCTCTCCGCTGCGGCCTGTCAGTTGGAGCGCGGCTGGGCCGACGAGGCACATCGGCTGCTGTCCGCCTTTGACGCCGTGCACAGCCTCACCGCAGCCGAGCGCCGCCTATTCAGACAGCACTCCATCGAGGTGCACATCGCCCGCGAGCAGCTCACCCTCGCCCTCGCCGAGACACAGGACCAGCTCGCCACCGCGCCCGACGACGTGTGGTTCCTCATCAAGGCGGGCGAGCTGACCTTCCGCCTCGATCGCCCCGCCGAATCCCTCGCCATGCTCTCGAGCGCCTGGAAAAAAGAGCCCCACCGACAGGAGCTCAAGCTCTACATGGCAGAGCTCTGCTTGCTCGGGCTCCAGATGCCCTATCAGGCCCTGCAGCTCCTAGAGGACTACCCCGGGGAGCTGGACGAGCACAGCGTCGAGCTGCGCTGGGAGGCCGCCAAAGCCATCGCTCAAGCCGAAGAGCACGACCCCTTCCGGGGCCTCGTCATCACGCGGAGCGCCACCGCGACAGAAGCAGAGGAGGCCGTCGCGGCCTTGGTTTTCGAGCGGGCTGGGGTGCTCGGACAGGGGGGCGGAAACCCCCTCGTGGAGGCCCGAAACGAGCTCGCCGCCGGCAACCCCTCGCGAGTCCGAGAGACGCTCGACGTTGCGTGGCCCTCGCTGACCCCAGAACAGCGGCTGGAAGCCGTCTGTTGCCTTGCCCTCAGCGAAGGCGTCCCCGCCGCGTTGGCGCGGCTGCTCGCCGACGGCGCCGAGAAAACCTCGGCGGGCGCGGTCCTCGCCTATTGGCTCGAGCTGGCGACAGGAGTCACCAGGGTTTCGGGCGAGGCCGGGGCCGCCGCCCTCTCCCTAGCGTCCTGGTCCACCTCGCTCGAGCGAGTCGGTCAGCGGCTCTGGAGCGAGGTCCTGGCCCAAGGAGGCTTCCCGGGCTTTGATTCTCATGGAGTCGTGCTCGGCGGCGTAGGGCTCAGCGACGGCGCGACCGTGCTCCTCGAGCTGAGCAACGGTGCGTGGGTCGAGCTCTTCTTCGACGCTGAGCAACGCGGCCGGGTCCTGCAGGGCGCCAAGGCGATCGCCGCGCTGCACGAGGCCGGCATGGCGTACTCGGCGCCAAGCCCCAGCTCCTTCGTCGACTTTCGCGTCGACTCTCTGACGCTCTCCGCCGCGGTTCGTGAGCGCAGTGCCGTCACCTCCGAGGTCGGTGTGCCGCGCGGACCCTCGCTCGATGAGGTGTCGGGTTGGGAGGGGCAAGACGCCGAGCCCATCGAGACCGTGTTGCGGGCGGCGTACGAGCACATCATTGGGGGGAGCGAGGGCCACGAGCGCTGGCAACGGCTCAAGTACTGGCTGGAGCGTTGTTGCGGCGCGGCGCCCTTCGAGCGTTTCGCCACCGAGAGCTGGGCCGGGAAGCACTTCGTTGGGATCGTGGCGACGCACACCCATTCCCCCTTCGCCACGCCGCCCCTGGCCGGCCGGGGCAGCGCGCTGGTGGTCGAGACCTGGGCCGCGACCCAGTGCCTCTTCTCGCGATCGTGCCGTGCAGCGACCGGGCACTTGTTCTGGGACGAAGCGGCGGCCGCGCGCGTGCAGCGACAACGCGGGGCTGAGAAGCAGGAGCTTCGGGCGCTGGCGGCGCTCCTCGTCGGCGCGGCGACGTTGGGCCGATATCACGGGGTGAGCGCAGCGGTGCCGCTGTTTGGGCCAGCGATGGCGCGAATCGCGGCGGACGTGATCGACGGTGGGGCCGATATCATCGAGGCGATCGGAAGGGGAGAGCTCGACCGGCTCCTCGGAGCTCAGGGCGGACGGGGCGAGGGATTCACTGCTGACACCATGAGGAAAGAGCCATGAAGAATGTGCTTATTGGGGTGGCCGTCGCCATCGCTGTCATTGCGCTCATCGTCTTCATCTACGTCAAGATGAAGGCCGTTACCGAGCGCGCAGCCGCCATCTCGGAGGACGTCATCGCGCGCTACGTCGGTCTGTTGCAGAGCCGGAAGTACGAGGAGGCCTACGACACCTGTCTGAGCGACGGATTCAAGAAAAAGTGGCCGAAAGCCGAGTTTGTCGCGGCCCACCAGGCGCGCGTCGACGAGTTCGGCGCGCTCCAGGGCTGGAAAGAGAACGACTACCAGCACGAGGCCAACCTCTTCACGAGCGAGTCGTTGATCGGCTTCAACGGCATCTTGAGCTACGCGAACCGTGAAGTGTTCGTCCTCTACAAGGTCGACTCGGCCATCCAGCCGTACCTGATCATGGAAATCGCGGGCAGCATCGGCACCAGCACGTCGTTGTCCCAAGGAATCTGGTAGGGACAACGAAGCGGCTCGGCGCAGGAAAGCGGTCGCCGCTTGGCGTGCGCGGGGAGCGGTCGGCGGTGTGGAGTCCGGAGCTTGCTGGCGCCCGTCGGACCCAGCAGCGTGCAAGGCAGTATCCGAATGAAGCTCCAGGCTCCAGACTGCGCCAGAATCCGCGGACGAAAGTCCCGAGCTTGCTGGCGCCCGTCGGACCCAGCAGCGTGCAAGGCACAATCCGAATGAAGCTCCAGACTCCAGATTGCGCCAGAATCCGCGGACGAAAGTCCGAACAAACGACGTCGAATCCCGGCCGAGCCAATAGCGCTCGAACCCACAATCGACCGCCCGAGCTTCACTATCGTTCGACCTTTGCGTCGACTCCCGCTAGAACACCGCGGGGAGCGGTCAGATCCTCCGATCTGTAACGAACGTATGGGCCGCAAGACTGAGCAGCAGCGCGAACCAGGAATAGAGTTCGGCGACGCTCGATTGATTACGTCCCAGTCTGAGAATATCCGCCGGGTGGGCTGAAACACCCTAGGGAGCAAGCGATGTCCACTTCGAAGCCAAAACCGTCCGACCTCGACCCCTTCGACAGCCGCGAGCAGCTCGTCGAGCACATGCGTTTGGGCAGCAAGACCGAAGACGAACGCGGACTCGGCGTGGAGCACGAAAAATTCGGCTTCCGCATCGTCGAAGGAGAGCTGCGCCCCCTCGACTACGCCGACGGCATCGTCCCGTTGCTCGAAGGGTTCATCGAAAAATTCGGCTGGGAGCCCGACACCGACGACGGCGCCATCATCGCCCTGCACCGCGGCGAAGACGTCATCTCGCTGGAGCCCGGCTGCCAGCTCGAGCTCGCCGGCGGCGTCGTCCAACGCATCGACGAGATCGAGGAGCAGCTCTTCACCCACTTCAGCGAGCTGGCTGAGCTCGACGAAGAGAACGACCTGCGCTGGCTGACCATGGGCATGCGGCCCATCGGCCACGTCGACGACGTCAGCTGGCTGCCCAAGCGCCGCTACACGATCATGCGGCCCTATCTGCCGACTCGCGGCGCCCGCGCCCACGAGATGATGAAGCTCACGGCGACCATCCAGGTCAACCTCGATTACATGGACGAGGAGGACGCCGCCAGCATGCTCGAGTGCGCCCAGCGCATCAGCCCGATCGTCAGCGCTCTGAACGCCAACAGCCCCTTCGTCAATGGCTCGCTCACCGGCCTCATGAGCAACCGCTGCGCCGTCTGGCTGGAGACGGATCCCGACCGGACGGGATACCTCGCCAAGGCCTTCGAGCCCGGCTTCACCTTCGGAGACTACGTCGACTACCTGCTCGACATCCCCATGTTCTTCATCCAGAGGGATGGCGCCTACATCGATGCCACGAAGCTGCGCTTCAAAGATTTCATGGAGAGGGGCTTACTGGGCCACCGACCGACGCGCGGCGACTGGGAGACGCACATGTCCACGGCCTTCCCTGAGGCGCGTCTCAAGCGCTACCTGGAGGTGCGCGGCGCCGACTGTGTGCCTCCCGCCCAGATGCTGGCCACCTCCGCGCTCTACAAAGGTCTCCTCTACGATCTCGACGTGCGCAAGCAGGCCCTCGAGTTGATGCGGGAGCTCGACACCGCTCAGCATCTCGAGCTGCACCACACTGCGCTCAAGGACGCCCTGGCCGGCGAAGACGCCTTGGGTCGGCCGCTGCTGGAGCTCGGCAAGGAGCTCGTTCGCCTCGCCCGCACCGGCCTCGACGACGAAGACGGGGGCTACCTCGACACCTTCGAAGAGGCCATCTTCGCGCCTGGCATGTCCCTCGCCGAGCAGCAGGTGGCCCGCTACCACGCCACCGACGGCAGCCCCATTCAAAAGGTCTCGGCCGCCATCGCTCGGATGTGGGTGCACGAGAGCATGGAGTCGCCGGCCCCTGCGCACGCCTCGGCCCGACTCGAAGATGCCCACCTCGACGTGCTCTACCAAGACGAGCACCTCCTCGCCGTCAACAAGCCCGCCGGCTTGGCCGTGCATCCTGGCCTGGACCACGAGGAAGAGAACCTGGTCGTCTGGGTGCGGCGCTTTCTCGCCGCCTCTGACCTCGAGGTCGAGGGACTCGCCCCCGCCAACCGATTGGACAAGGAGGCCAGCGGCATCGTCCTCTTCGGCCTCAACCCCGAGGCCAAGACTGCGCTGGGCAAGCTCTTCGCCGAGCACAAGGTCGACAAGGCCTACTGGATCATCACCTCCGGCCGGCTGCGCGACAAAGGCGTCATCAATCGCGCCCTGAAACGCGGCGATGAGACCG
>PFUG01000283.1 GCA_002789955.1 Deltaproteobacteria bacterium CG_4_9_14_3_um_filter_63_12
GTCGGTGCAGCGCCAGTGGACTGTTCTGGCTCCGACACCGATTGCCAGACGGCCGCCTGCGACTCGGGAACTGGGGCTTGCACGAGCATGACCGACCGATCGAACGGTACGGCGTGCGACGACGGCGACGCTTGCACCACCATCGACAGCTGCCAAACGGGCGCCTGCGTCGGCGCAGCGCCAGTGGACTGTTCTGGCTCAGACACCGCCTGCCAGACGGCCGCCTGCGACGGCACCTCGGGCCTCTGTTCGATCTTCGCAGACAAGCTGGACGGCACGGTCTGTGACCTCGACGCCATCCCTTGCACCTTGGACACTTGCCAGACGGGCGCCTGCGCCGCGGGCAGTAACACCTGCGAGTGCATGACAACCGCGGACTGCGCGGTCATGGAGGACGGCAACCTCTGCAACGGAACGCTCATCTGCACCGCCAATACCTGCGTTGTGGACGCGGCCACCATCGTCACCTGCGATGCCAGCGGCGACACCGCTTGCCTGGCCAACACCTGCGCTCCCTCGACCGGCGTGTGCTCGTTGCAGAACGCCAACGAAGCCGGCTCCTGCGACGACGGCAACGCCTGCACAGTGTCCGACGTCTGCACTGCAGGGACCTGTGGCGGCAGCGCCATGGACTGCTCGGGCTCCGACACTGCTTGCCAGACGGCGAGCTGCAACGCGGGCGCTTGCACGACCCTGACGGACAAGGCCGACGACACTGTGTGTGACCTCGACTCCTCGATGTGCACGCCGGACACCTGCCAAACAGGAACCTGCACCGCCGGCACTCCCGTCGACTGCTCGAGCTCAGACACCGACTGCCAAACCGCGAGCTGCAACCCTGGCACTGGGGCCTGCTCCGTTATGAACAACGTATTGGATGGCACGTCCTGCGACCTCGACTCGTCGATGTGTACGCCGGACACCTGCCAGATCGGCATGTGTACCATTGGCACTCCCGTCGACTGCTCGAGCTTCGACACCGACTGCCAGACCTCGAGCTGCAACTCTGGTACGGGCGCCTGCACGACGTTCAGCGACGTCCTGGACGGCACATCCTGCGACCTCGACGCGACCTCCTGCACGCCAGACACCTGCCTTGCCGGCAGCTGTTCCGCCGGGACCAACACCTGCGACTGCCTCGTCGATGCCGACTGCGCAGGGTCCGAAGACGGTGACCTCTGCAACGGAACGCTCATCTGCACCGCCAATACCTGCGTTGTGGACGCGTCCACCGTCGTCACCTGCGATGCCAGCGGCGACACCGCTTGCTTGGCTAACGCCTGCACGCCATCGACCGGCCTGTGCTCGTTGCAGAACACCAACGAAGCAGGCTCCTGCGACGACGGCGACGCCTGCACAGTGTCCGACGTCTGCACCGCCGGCACCTGCGGCGGCAGCGCCATGGACTGCTCGGGCTCCGACACCGCTTGCCAGACGGCGAGCTGCAACGCGGGCGCTTGCACGACCCTGACGGACAAGGCCGACGACACGGTCTGTGACCTCGACTCTTCGATGTGCACGGCGGACACCTGCCAGGCGGGAGCCTGCACCGCCGGCGCTGTGGTCGACTGCTCGAGCTCCGACACCGCCTGCCAAACCGCCGCCTGCGATGCGGGCACGGGGGCTTGCACCACCATGACCGACAAGGCGAACGACACGGTGTGCGACCTCGACTCCTCGATGTGCACGCCGGACACCTGCCAAACTGGAGCCTGCACCGCCGGCACCCCCCTCGACTGCTCGGGCTCCGATACGGCTTGCCAGACGGCCAGCTGCAACGCCGGCACCGGGGCTTGCACCACGATGACCAACAAGACGAACAACACGAGCTGTGATCTCGACGGCACGACCTGCACGCCCGACACCTGTCAGGCGGGAACCTGCTCGGCGGGCACCA
Source organism: Deltaproteobacteria bacterium CG_4_9_14_3_um_filter_63_12 (assembly GCA_002789955.1). Classification (GTDB taxonomy): domain Bacteria; phylum Myxococcota_A; class Bradymonadia; order UBA4248; family UM-FILTER-63-12; genus UM-FILTER-63-12. The sequence goes on from PFUG01000283.1 coordinate 1,898, forward strand.
ACACTTGCGCTTGCATGACCACCGCGGATTGCACGGCTTCTGAGGACGGCGATCTCTGCAACGGGACGCTGATCTGCACCAACAACGCCTGCGTCGTCGACGCGACGACCGTCGTCACCTGCGACACCGCCGCCGACGGGACCTGCACCGCCAATACCTGCGACGGCGCCACCGGAGTCTGCGCCATGGTCAACCTCAACGAGGGCGGTTCTTGCGACGACGCCAACTCCTGCACCGACGCCGACCTCTGCACCGCCGGCGTCTGCGCCGGAACCCCGCTCGCCACAGGTACCGACTGCAGCGACGACTGCAACACTGGTGTCTGCAACGTGACGACCGGGCTGTGCGAAGCGACGCCGCTTGTCGACGGCACCACCTGCGACGACGGCTCGGACTGCACCGAGACCGACGAGTGCAGCGCTGGCGTGTGCAGCGGCACCACCCTCGCCGACGACACCGCCTGCGACGACGGCGATCTCTGCACCGACACCGACATCTGCACCAGCGGCGTCTGCGCTGGCACAGACCTGGACTGCTCGCTCCTCGACAACGCCTGCAACGTGGGCACCTGCAACTCCGCCGATGGCGCCTGCGTGGCTACGGCGATGGCCGACGGCACCTCCTGCGACGACGGCGAACAGTGCACCGAGACCGACGAGTGCAGCGCTGGCGTCTGCGGCGGAACCGCTGCCGCCGACGGTACGGCCTGCGACGATGCCGACACCTGCACCGAGGGAGAGATCTGCGAAGCGGGGCTCTGCAGCGGCGGCAGCGACGTCTGCACCATTGGAGACGAGGTCGCAGAGCCGGTCGACGACGTCGCCCCAGACGGGACGTCCGACGCTGGCATCACCGACCTGAGCTCCGGGGCGGAGACTAGCGCCGAGCTCAAGGGAGGCGGTTGCCAGTGCCAGGTCTCGACCCAGAAGGGCACGTCGCCAGCGCTGCCCATGGGGCTGCTGCTCGGCCTCATCGGCCTCTTCGTCATCCGCAGACGACGAGGTTGAACGCTGAGTCATAAGTGTGAAAGGAAGGGGGCGCTCGAAAGAGCGCCCCGTTTCCTTTCTCTGGCCGTGATCATGACCAGTCGAGAGCGTTCGTTCGCCGAGCCGTGTTCGGTCGGGCCGTCAGTCCACCCGGCGCAGCACGACATCGAGTCGTTGCGAGGTGGGCTCGGCCTCGACCACGAGGAAATGCCGACCGATGCCGTCGAGCTTCTCGGGGATCGCGCCGCCACCGCCGGAGATGAAGGCCGGGATGCCGCCGTTGGAGTAGGCGTAATACGAGTGCAGATGCCCGTAAAACGTCACATCGCCCCCGCCGTCGGCGAGCCTCTTGATAAAGCTCGCCGCCTCGGCCCGGCTGTTGAACGAGCCGCTGCGCAGGCCAAACGGATCCAGCGGTGGAATGTGAGTGACCACCACGTGCAGCGAGCCAGCGCCGCGCTCTAACCACTCGGCGAGCCAGTCGTAGACCGTGGGATCGACCGTACCCGAGCCCGAGTCGACGAAGCTGAAGTGGACGCCTTGGAACTCGAAGTGAAACGACGCTCGCCCGAAGAGCTCGAACCAATCCTTGGCGTCACCCTGGATGAATTCATGGTTCCCCACCGTCGAGTACCAAGGGATGTCCAAGGTCTCGAGCTCGCGCTGGAAGCGCTCTAGCAGGGCGCGGTCGCCGTTCTCGACCAGGTCGCCGCTCGAGAGCACGAAGCGCAGGTCGGGTTCGGCGTTGAGCTTCACGACCATGTCTTGGAACTGACCGATCCCGTCCTGAATGTCGCTCAGCACCGCGAAGCGAAAGGGCGCCGCCGTCCATGCGCCGCTCGCCGCAAGGCTGAGCTGGGCTTGTGTCCCTGGTGGGAGCTCGAACATCCAGACGCGGCCTGTCCTGCGCGGCGGTTCCTGCTCAGTCACCGTCAGTGCCGAGCCGTCTTCCGCCACCGCCGTGAGGTCGGCGTCGGGCAGCACGTTGAGGATGGTCAGGGTCCAGGTGGACGCCGCGTCGGGCTTGGAGACCAGCGAGAGGTCGAGCGAGGGCGCTTGCGCCCAGAGCTCGACGTCGGTCCCATCGAAGCGTCGGACGGCCGCCAAGCCTTCGGCGACCGTGATGGTGCCTTGGTCGTTGTTGGCTTTCCCGACGCGCCGGTCGTTCTTGGCGCGCTCGTCGGGGGCGACCTGACAGCCGGCGAGGACGCTGAGCATGGCTCCCACGACGAGCAAGAAAGAGAGGAGACGCCTGCTCATTTCGACCCCCACCGATAGCCCAGGTCGAGCCCTGCGGCCAAGGCCGAGCCGACCTTGACCATCGCGCCGAGCGCCCAGGCGTTGTCGGTCTCCTCGTCGACAAGGTGCCACTCGCCGCGGGCGCCGAAGTGCCCGATGAAGCCCGAGCTCAGGCCGCCGAAGTAGCTGTCGCGGCGATGGTCGTAGGTCAGGGCGACGCTGCCATGGTCGCCGGGCCAGGCGCCCAGGTAGACGCCCCAGCCAAAGCCCAGGAGCAACATCTCACTGGTGTCTTCGCCAAAGGGGACGCCGGGCAAGTCGTAGTCGAACCACTCCAGGCCGTAGCCGAGGTGGGCTTCGGCGAAGGAACCACGCAACGGGGCGCCGAGGCGCGCGAGGTCGTAGCGACCGGCCACGGACGACTCGAAGCTCAGGGTGCGGAAGCCCTCGGTGCCGTAAGAATGAAAGGTGCTGGCGAGCTGCACGTCGAGGGCGCTGCCATCGCGGGCGTCGCGCTCGCCAGCGAGGGGCCCGAGGAGACGGCAGTCGCCTTCGAAGCGCAGGCGCTGGTTGTCGTCATCGGCGGCGACGATGCCCTCCACGCCGAGGCGCCAACGGTCTAACCAGAGCTGGGCATTAGAAGCGAGGAGGCTGGAGTACTCGAAGTGGGGGTCGTCGATGAAGCGGTAGCCGAGCGTCACTTGGGCGCGAGGGTTGACCAGGGCGGGCGCGCCTTCAGTTCCGCCGACAGCTGCGCCGTAGAGGTCGGCGAGCATTGGGGTCAAAAAGAGTCCGACACCGCCAGCGGTGAGGGTGACCGAGAGGCCGGCCAGCTTTCGGGAGGCGCCAGTGGTCGCCAGGATGGTCAGTCCCGTCGCGGCGGACGCGACACCGACGCCCTCGGCGGCGAGCAGGAGCAAGCCCGTGTCGGTGTCGCCAGCAACGAAGGTGCCGCTGCCGTGCAGCAGGAGCCCGGGGACGAGGGCCGCTAAGGCTGGCAGGAGGCCAGGCTCGAAGCCTTGGGCGGGCATCGGGTCGGCGTCAGGGGGCAGTGCTGCGGGTTCCTCGCCTCCGGCCTCCGCGTTGGCGGCAAAGAGAGGGAAGAAGACGAGCAAGGCCGTGAGGAGGCAAGCCCAAGCGCAGCGTGGCGTTCGTGCCATGAGTGGACCCGTGATGTCGCGTAAGCTCACCGAAGACCCCTCAGCGTCCTAGTGAGGTCGAGCGAGGCAACACCCTCGAGCCAGAGAACAGCGTCGCCCCGTTGCCGGTGCTCATGCCAGCTCCCAACCCCATGGGAACGGTGCTCACGAGCCTCTGCGTCGGGCCGTAGGAGACCCCTGCAGACGCGGCCAACTCGAGAGGGTGGAGAGGCAGGGCAAAGTCAACTGGACAACTGCACAGCGAACAGTTTGCAGGGCCTGGCTGCCACATCCCCCCGACGCAGGTCGACTCTTCGACGCACGGAGCCTCGGTCATCATTCCCAGGCAGCAAATGCCCTGCATCGTCGTCTGCACTTCGCCCTCGACGAAGCAGGGGCCAACTTCAGCACCACATTGGCATGGGGAGCAGTCATAACCCCGCTCCCAATGTCCATCGACACAGGAGTAGTCGACGTAGCAGTCCCACTCCTGCGAAGTCCCTGGACAGCACGTGCCTTGAAACCCCGCGGGTGGGCTGTCGTTGCATTGCGACCAGGACCCGTCCCCACACGCGGCGAGTACGAAGAGCGCCCCTATGATGAGGCCAGCCTGGTAGAGAGTCTTTCCCGTCACTCGATCCTCCAATCGACCGTAGGATGCAGCGGCGTTCCGCGGCATGCAAGACGATTCGCCGCGACACCTCGAGTCTCGTTCGCCGAGGTTCGATACTGGGTTCGAGCGACGCTGGACGCAACGGAGTCTCAGTAGATGGCTCGCCGGCAGCAATTCACGTGTGTTCGAGATAGATCGTTCCTGACGGTTCTGCGTCTAAAGAAACGACCCTGACTCCTTGCAACAACCTTTCGCGATATTCGGAGCCTGACATGAACCGATGGTGGAGTGTGATTCTCGGCGCCCTTTTGCTGCTCGCCCCCGACTCTGGCTTTGCGCAGTACAACGAGTCGGCTGGTGTGAGCGCTCCGGTCAAGCAGATGAAGGAGGTCTCTCGCGACGATTCGGGTGGGGAGGTCGTGCGGAGCGTGGAGACCCACGTGGACTCGGATTCCTATGGCAACGCCAGCGGCAATCAGTACGACCTAGCCGTGGACGGGGCGTTCGAGGGACAGACCATCACGGTGCTGCAGTTCTACACGGACGGCGGGTTCGACTTCGAGGCCCCCCGAAAGGCGCTGGCAGAGAAGGGTTTTTCGGTCTACCGTTGGAGCAACCAGGCGCCCAGCGCGCAGGAGCTCGAGGAGGCGCTGTCCAAGTCCAATCAGCTGTGGATCATTTCCGGCGACAGCCAGCGCTTGAACGCCGAACACTTGGCCGTCATAAAGAAGTTCTTCGACGCCGGTCATGGGCTGTACATCTGGGGGGACAACCCACCTTACGTGGGCGACGCCAATTTCATCTCGAGCGCGCTCTTCGACACGACCATGGATGCCACCAGCTACAAAGAAGCCCAACAGACCATCGGTTTTCAGAAGAAGACCGGCGAGGTGGGGTTCTTGCCGAATCACCTTCTGACGACAGGGATCGAGCACCTCTACGAGGGCCATACCATCCCGGCTCTGCAAGAGAACCAGATGTTGGAGCCGCTCATCTACGGGTCCGACGAGATCTTGGTCGCCGCGTTCTACGACAAGGACGGCAAACGGGCGATCGTCGACACGGGGTTTACTCGCCTCTACATCCAGTGGGACACGGCCGGAACGGGTCGCTACGTCAAGAACGCGGCCGCATGGTTGGCCAACGTCGAGCGCTTCGGCGAGGAGGTCGCCAAACCCGAAACGAGGACACCGCGCACGACAGAGATCACCAAGCCGAACGGAGGGAAGTGACCGCAGAGCGGGTGCGGCACAACGCCTCAACGGCGCCGAGAACGAGCCGCCGGACGGGTTGGTCTCGAGGCCAAAGAACAGAAAAAGCGTTGACACGGGTGTGCATCTCTGTCACACAGCGGCAACGTTTGTGACCGATTCGGCGGCAGTTTGGCGAGGAGCCTCCTCGCACCGCGAAGTTGGCACTCGTGCTCTCGTCGCCCCGCCGGTGTAATGACAGCAGAAGAACAGATAGAAGCGAGTCCTTTCGAGGTTTTCGGCTTCGACCCCATCATCCTCGAAGCCCTCAGTGCGCTCGAATTCGAGTTACCCACGCCGATCCAAGAGCAGGCGATCCCTCTGCTGATGCAGGGACGTGACATCATCGCTCGCGCTCGGACAGGCTCAGGAAAGACGGCGGCCTTTGGTCTGCCCCTCCTCGAGCGCCTCAAGGTCCACGCGGACCACGTTCGCGCCTTGATCCTCGCCCCGACACGCGAGCTCGCCCTGCAGGTGACGGAGGCCATCCGTTCCTACGGCAAAGGCCTACGAGTCCGGCTCGTCACGGTCTATGGTGGGGCCTCGTACACGCCGCAGATCAAGTCGCTCGACACCGGGATGGACATCGTCGTCGGCACTCCAGGGCGGCTCATCGACCTGATGGAGCGCGGCATCTTGGACCTCTCGAAGATCGAGGTGGTCGTCATCGACGAGGCCGACGAGATGCTCCGCATGGGCTTTATCGAGGACGTCGAGACGCTGCTGGCCAAGACGCCCAAAGGGCGCCAAGTGGCGCTCTTCTCGGCGACCATGCCGCCAGTCATGCGCAAGGTCGCTCAGACCTACCTCAACAATCCCGTCGATGTGTCGGTCGAGGCTTCGGCACTCAGCAGCGACCACGTCGAGCAGCGTTGGATGCGCGTCCCCCAACAGCACAAGATGGAAGGCGTGCTGCGGATCCTGGAGAGCGAGCCACGTGGCCCGACCCTGATCTTCGCGCGGACCCGAGTGGATTGCGCCGACGTCGCCGACGTGCTCGCCAAGAACGGGCTGTCGGCCGAGGCTCTGCACGGAGACTTGCCCCAGAGCTCGCGAGAGCGCGTGTTGGGTCGCTTCCGCGCCGGAGTCATCCAGATCATCGTGGCCACCGACATCGCCGCTCGCGGCATCGACGTCGAGGGCATCACCCACGTCATCAACCTCGATCTGCCCAAGACCATCGAGAACTACGTGCACCGCGTCGGCCGAACGGGCCGCGCCGGACGGGCCGGCTTAGCCATCAGCTTGGTCACTCCCCAAGAGATCCGACGCATCACCGAGCTCAGTCACCGGCTCAAGGTCGACATCGCCGAGCAGCAGGTCCCGAGCAACGCTCAGATCATCGCCTTCAAGCGCAGCTTGGTGGTCTCGGAGATGCTCGGCGACGAAGCCCCCATCTCCGATGAGCTCATGGCCTGGTTCGAGACCCTCAAACAAGACCACGACGTGGAGACGTTGGCGCTGCGCGCGCTGCGCTTGTTGGGCAGCGACCGCAAGATCCCCATGGACAGCAAGCCCGATCCTCGGCCGCCGAGCTGGGCCCGCGGTGGCACCCCGGTGCGCCGCGAGCCCGTGCGCCGCGATCCCACCGACAGTCGACGCCCGACTGCCGCACGGCGGGAGCCTGTTGGCCCCGACAAGCTCCACAAGGGGACCAACGAGGTCGAGCTCTTCATCCCGCTGGGCAAACAACGGGGTCTGCGGCCGCAAGACATCGTGGGCGCGCTGGCCAACGAGGTCGGGATTTCCGGCGATCTCATCGGCCGCATCGAGATCCTCGAGCGCAAGTCCTTCGTCGGTCTGCCCAAGGACATCGCAGAGGTCGTGCTGCAACGCGCGCCGATGCTGCAAATCCGCGGCACTAATGTCCGCTTGACGTTGGCGTTCACCGGCCCCGACGCCCCTCCTCGGGGGGATCGCCCCGCACCCCGCGACGCACGGACACCCGACAAGTTCAAGACCGACAAGCGGCCGTTCACGCGCAAGCCGGGCAGGGGCAAGAAGGCACCGTAGCGGACTTTGGTCACCCTTTCGCCGCTTGGGCCGCGCGTAGGGACGCGAGGTGGCTCGCTTCGAGCCACCTTTGTTCCGGGTAACGCGCGAGCTCTCATTGACCCGCGCGCGGCAAAGCGTGTATTTCATGGCCTCGTCTTCAATCGCCTCAAGGCTGTTGGCGGTCGACCGAGCGTTCTGGTTCGTCGAGCGCGCAGCGCGTGAATCGAGGGACCGCACATGACCACGCTCGAAGAACTCCAGGCCCGAAAAGAGACTCTCAAAAACAGGCTCATGGACTCGGCAGCTGAGTTCGTGGAGCTCGTCGTCAGCGACGTCCCCGCGTTCATGACGCGGGAGGTCCGCAAGGTCTTTGTCTCCGCCCTCGATTTCTCCGAGAGCCTCAACGACGAGGCGCTCAAAGCCCTCAAGGCCAAGATCCGCACGCGCGGGGCCGAGGTCGGCGCCGAGCTCGTGGCCCGTTTGGCCGACGAGTCGCTGTGGCTCCACGCCGAGGTTCCCTCAGGAGAGCTGCGCACATTGGAGACCAACGCCGCAGTTTGGGACGTCCTGCAGACCGTCGCTCGCGCCACCACGGCCCTGATGCTCGAAGAGGGATTTCCTACGCCCGAGGAAGGATTCGGCATCGTCTACAAGACGCCGACCTGGTTCATCGACGGCAAGTACGCGCCGGCCCTCATCGAGAAGGTCTGGTCGAGCCTGGTCACCATGCGACACGTCGACGAAGAGCTCGAGGCCACGCGACGTCAGCAGCGGCAGGATGCGCTGCAGGAGCGCTGGGACAAGGGCTAGTCGTCCCACTTCCTAGTAGCAGGTCCAGCTCTGACAAATGCCGCCCTCTCTGAAGAGATTATCCGAGGTGCCACAGAGGCAGGCCGGGTAGTTAAATGGCTTGGGTGGGCACGGACCCACATCGGGACCTTGACTCCACCAGAAGCACTCGCCGCAGGTCCCCAAATAACACTGCTGGCTCCCTGGGCAGGCGTTGTCGCAGCCCCCGCAGTGTGCGGGGTCGTCTTCCGTATACACACACAGGTTCGCGCAGTAGGTTTGTTCGGCCGGGCAGGTGCACAACCCGTTCACACAGCTAGACCCGCTCTCGCAAGTGTTCCCGCAGCTTCCGCAATTCGAGTTGTCGACGTTGACGTCGACGCAGGACGAACTGCACCAGGTCTCTCCCGAAGGACACAAGCAATTCCCCCAGGTGCACACCGAGCCCCCATAACAGACGCTGTTGCAGTCGGCGCAGTGCTCTGGGGTGCCCAACGCCGTCTCGCAGCCTGGGCTCGCCGTGCAGTCGGCGTAGCCAGATGCACACGTGAACTGGCACATGTAGTTACTGCAATAGGCCGAGTCCGTGTGGGGCAAACCCGCACAAGACTCTCCGCACGTCCCGCAGTGGTCGTTGTTGTCTCGCAGATTGACGCACTGCCCAGCACATTCGGC
>PFUG01000548.1 GCA_002789955.1 Deltaproteobacteria bacterium CG_4_9_14_3_um_filter_63_12
TGGACAGGAAGCGGCGCACCGTCGCCGTGTTCCAGCCAGGCACGTGGGCCAGCAGCCAGCCGTCTGGCCGCGGCATGTCGCGAGGTTTCCACCAGGCCAAGCTCGTCGCGTAGCGTCTCGGGGGTGCTCCGCGCTTGGGGCTTATCGGGGATGGGTCCGAGGTGGCGTCGAGGTGCTGGGGTTCGCCGTGGCGCGTGGGTGAGCCAGTTTGTACACGTAGGTAAGGTGGTTGCGGGGGTGAGCAAACGGTCTTCATGGAAAGGAGCCGCGGCGGTTGTTTGGTTCGTCGTGTCAGTACAAGGGGGAAGCTTCCGCGAGTCGGCGGGCTTGCGGAGGTATCAGCTCGGGAGGGAAAAGAAGCCGATGAGTGAGCTTGCGAGCGACTTGTCCAAACCCAATCGCGCGATGGATGACGTCATCGAATACTCGTTACGCCACCGCGTGTGTAACCATGTTGCGAGAGCACTACAGCCGCATCGCTGGGTTTGCACAAGCGCCTCAATTTTGGCGTGCAGCGGAGTACCAACCGGACGGAACGCGACCAAAGCAATGAGGCGGATTGACAGAAAGCCCGCTCCATTGCTAAGTGCAACGCCTTCGGGGTGTCGGTCTACTTCGGGTGATGAACCTCCAAGACCACACTAAGCAGTTCTTCGGATATTCAAGCGGCAGACCTGTCAGCCGTGGATAGTAGCGAGACCCAACGATGGACGCGACTCGGTCCAAACCTTCATCACAGCGAAAAACCTGTCTGACCAGATAAGCGCGACCTTCATCAAGCCGCTTCAGGAGGTTTTGAGCGGTCTCGAGAAGGTGGTGCTCACCGGGTCGCAGTTGCGCTCAGCGCTCACAGAGGGGGTACCCTGTACGGTTTCCGAGCTTCGCCAACGGTTCGAGGGCTTCGTGTCCAGTCTGACCAAGGGCAAGGACGCCTCTCGCGTATGCATTGTGGTGGAGAAGTAGTTGAGCAGCATGGATCGCGAGACCCTGCTCGAGCGCCTTCGCGGCATCGAGTGGGACGATTTTGAGGTGAAGGAGGCTGCTGGCGGCGTGCCCAAGACCGCCTACACCACGGTGTCAGCCTTCGCCAACACCTCCGGCGGCTGGCTCGTCTTTGGGGTCAAGGAGTCCAAACAGGGCTTCGAGGTCGTCGGGGTCCCAGACCCCGACACGCTGCAGAACGACTTCCTCGGTGGCTGCCACAGCACCGAGAAGTTCTCGCGCCCAGTCGAGGTGCGACCTCATCACTTCCTCATCGACGGCCGGTCGGTGCTCGCGTTCTACGTCGTGCCCGCGCGTCGCTTCGACAAGCCGATTCGGGTGCGGGTCGACAAGGCCTGGTACGCCTATATTCGCGTCGCGGCCCGCGACCAGAAGTGCACGCCCGAGGAGGAAGGCCGCTTCCTGCGTGATGCGACCGTCGACACGTTCGACGCGCAGCTCATGCCAGGGGTCGGCTTCAGCGAGCTGGACGAGACCAGCGTTCGTTGGGTGCGTGGTCTCTACCAGTCGCGACACGCCGACAGGCCCCTGGCTGAGCTCTCCCATGCCGATTTCCTCGACGAGCTTGGCCTTTTGCAGGACGGCCAGGTCACCCAGGCAGCGGCATTGTTCATGGGGCGCCGCAAGCTCATCGGGCGGCTCAAGCCCGCTGGGCTCGTGGACTTCCGCCTCATCCGTCTGCCCTGGTCCGAAGAGGTGCCCTCCCATCGGTACGACGATAGACTCCTCTGCGAGGGCAACATCGTCGAGACGCTTCAGGCGGTCCTCGGACGCATCCTCACCCTCGTTCCGAATCCCTTCGCGTTGGATCCGGTGACGCTGCAGCGCGAAGCCCACCCGCCGGAGTACCCGGCGCTGCGCGAAGCCTTGGTCAATCTCCTGGTCCATCAGGACTACGCCGACCAGCACCGGACCGCCCGTGTGCTCTGGTACACGGACCGCACGAGCTTCGACAATCCGGGCGACTCCTTCGTCGCGCTGTCCGCCATGCTCGATGGCGGCGTCAGTGACCTGCGCAACCCGCGCATCGCCCGACTGATGCGCCTCATCGGCTACGCCGAGCAAGTCGGCACCGGCATCGCGACCATTGTACGCACGTGGCGCGCGGTCGACCGCACGCCACCCGTCGTGGTCAATGACCCCGGCCGCAAGACCTACGGCCTGACCCTGAGCTGGGCGCGTGTGCCCCAGCACGACGACGCCTTCTGGAAGGCACATATCGGCGCGAGTGTATCGAGCGACGAGGCGCGGCTCCTCGCCTGGCTGCGCGAGGTTGGCGCCGCTCCGCGAAGCTCGGCTCGCTTGGCGACCGGCGCCACCGCCCGCGCGACCCGCGCGATGGTCGAGCATCTGCTCGTCAACCGGCTGGTTGAGACCGTCGATGATGAAGGCGAGGTCCTTCGACTCGCTGCACACCTCCGCGAGCTCCTCGCGGACGAACCGTTCGCCCCCCAAGTCGCCCCCCAAGTCGCCCCACCAGTCGCCCCACCACTCGCCCCACCACTCGCCCCACCAGTCGCCCCACCACTCGCCCCACCACTCGCCCCACCACTCGCCCCACCAGTCGAGGCGCTGCTGCGTCTCCTGCAGGAGCGGGGACAACTTGGCGCCAAGGCCGTTCGTGAGGGGCTTGGCCTGAAGGACAGAACCCATGTCCGCGAGACCTATTTTCAACCAGCCCTCGACGAAGGCTATATCGAAATGACCCGCCCCGACACGCCCCAGAGCCGCCTTCAAGAATATCGCCTCACCGACACGGGGCGCTCCTTGCTCGCGACCCTGCACGGAGCGATATGACCACCACGAAGACTCAAGCTACCGAAGGCGACCTCGCCTTAACTGACAGCGACGGTCACCACCAGCAGGCGCACGATCGCGCTGCGCGATCAGGGCGTGGTCGTCCTCAAAACCATCGCCGGACACAACGCGGCGCTGCAGGGTCGGATCAAAGCCGCCGTCGGCACGGCCGACACCCCAGAAAATCTGGCCACTGGCACCGAGCGCGTCGCCGCCCTCGGCTTGGAGCTCGTCGCCTCGACCGACCCGGCGATCGTATTGATGGTGAGAGTCACCCGCGCCACAGCCGCCTACTTCGAGACGCTCAACACCTCCGCCGGCGAGCTGCGCAAGGCCCTCGAGGTCGCGCGCCCGCGACTCACCACGGCGAAGGTCAACCAAGGTGAGCTCGACGTGCTCGACGGGCTGGTGCTGCGTATCCTGTCCGACATCATCCACATCTTCGCCGCGGCGCAAGAACTCGACGGCACAATCCCGACGCTGGCCCCCATCGCCACGCGACGGCTCTTGGCGAGTCATAACAAACGCACGCCGAAGAACAGCGTGGAATCGGTGACCGAGGAGACGTCGGAGCTTTAGCCACCCTTCCCTTTCGTTCGGTGAGCTTTGGGGGCCGGCACCAACATCGTGCAGCCCAAGAAAGCTCCCGCCGGCTCACCGACCTCCGCTTTGAGGTGGGACCCTTGCTCTGCAGGTGTGGGACAGCACGGTCCTGAACGTGGGGCACTCCATCCAAAATACTGCGCACCCCATGCCTCGACGTGGGGCAGTCCATCGAAATCACAGGGCAATCCATCCCTG
>PFUG01000221.1:0-1388 GCA_002789955.1 Deltaproteobacteria bacterium CG_4_9_14_3_um_filter_63_12
CCGTAGTTCTGCATGGGCACGCTCTGCATGATGGGCAGGTGATAGTTCCGCATGAGGTTCTCCAAACTCTCGGGCGTGCTTACCCGATCACGCTACGATCTGTTGTGACTTCTGCTGACTGAGCATGTAGGCGGCGAACCCCGCCAGGATCACCCCACCACCGACCACAAGGTAGGGCAGCACCTTCGACGACGAGGTCGTCTTCTCCGACGCGGCCTGGATCACAGGGGTCGAGTTGACACTGGGGGTCTGCCTCGCCGATCCGAGGATAGGCTGTGGGTTGACGACGTGCGCCGAGGGCCCTTGTGTCGAGTAGAGTGCTGCGAACTGCGAGGTCGGGACGACGATGTCGTAGGCCAGTGAGTTGTTGGGGACATGCACCCCACGGCGCCTGATCTCGTTGATCACGCGCATCATGTCCGGGCCGATCATCCCATCCACGCTCGTCGGCCCCCACGGCTGCCCGCGGAGTGCTGCCTGGAGGTTGTAGGCGTCGATGGCGAGGTTGCGGTCCGACGGGCCCGCTGGGTAGGCCGCAGTGTTGGCACGCCAACCATGCCGCGCCGCCAACGTCGTGTTGCCGCTCTGCGCCCGCGTGAGGTTCAGTCCAGCGGGGACGGGTTTCGCCTGGGCCGCGACCACCTGCTGACGGACATCCCCGATCACGTCGGAGATGCCGTCGAGCCCCATCAAGAAGAACATGCGCAGCCTCCAATCCGAACCAGTCTACTGTAGCGCGACCGCCAAAAGAAGTGCACCGATCACGATCGACGCACCACCAGCGCCGACTGCAGTCCACACCAGCCGACTGGGCGGATCCGGGACATTGGCCAAGCGATCGAGCTGGTCCTGGAGACGTGTCGCTTCCGCGTCTGCGAGCGCGACTTTCCCAGCTTGATCCAGCGACTTCGCGGCGCAGTCTCGCACGACCAGTCGCAACTGATCGCGCTCGGCCCGCAGCGACGCTACGCCGCTGACCGTGCGGACGTGCTCCTCGACGTCGTAGCAGGCACAGGGTCGCTCGACGACACACCCCGAGGGCACCTTGGTGACGCGGTCGTACTCACCCGATGTGGGGCAACGCAGCTCAGCCAACACCCCGTTGGGGTTGGGCCAGAAGCCCACCGGGGGACCCCAGAGCGCGACGAGAATGACGAGGTGATGCACAGCAGTCAGTCCTCGTCCAAAGGAGCACGCAGTCGGTAGCGACTCGGTTTGTCGACATCATCGCGAGCACGCTGCTCGGCGGCCGCGCCAGCTTGATCCCCAGCCTGCACCGCGTCGTGGAGTGCAGCATCTGGCTCGAAAGGGATGGTCGCATCCGCGACGTGATCGTGAACTGCAGACTTGGTTGGGGTGATCCGACGCTGGCGGCGAGCGTATCCAAA
>PFUG01000221.1:1456-36074 GCA_002789955.1 Deltaproteobacteria bacterium CG_4_9_14_3_um_filter_63_12
CCGGGACCAGCGAGAAGCGCCGCCCCAGGGGGTTCTCAACGGCGAGCACGACGCCACCTGACTCCGCGGCCCCTCCGACGCGTCGGATCTTGCCGAGGATCGGGGGGAACATCTTGGCTTTCCATCGTCCGACGAAGCCGACCTTCGCGACTTCGTGATGGGCCGCCCAATAGTCCGAAAAGTCTTTCTCACCCAGGGTGTTGAAGGCTTTCCCCATGGCCTCTTCGGCGGTGATGTAGAACTGCTCATCGGGCGGCTCTTCGGGAATGGCCATGCAGCGGAGCGCCGCCCCATAGTTCCCTTGCCACAGCGCGTTGTGGTAGGTGCTCACCGTGGCGTTTGGGGTGTGCCTTTCGAGCTCTGCGGCGGACTTGGAGAACAGGTAGAGGCCCGGTAGCCCCAAGAGAGCGGCCGCAGCCCCTGCAGCGAGGCCGAGCAGGGTGCCTGTTGCATCTGCCATCACCACGAACCCGACGACGGCGAGGAAGGCGAACAGGAGCGCTGGAACGACGAGCAACGCAGAGGCCGAGAAAGCGCCGGCGATCGCGCGTTTCGCGCCAGGGAATTTGGGGATGTATTGGACCGGCCTAGGCGTGGCGACGTCTACGAGGTAACGCCCCTCGTGGACGTACTCTCTAAAGTCGCGGCGCTGTTTCTTCTTGGTGGTCTCGGCCTCGACGCGGTCGAACTTCCGCTGCATTCTCTTTTGCAGCGCGTCGACGTCCTCTTGGGTCTTGAGCTCTTTGGCCGCTCTGAGCTTGGTCTGGTTCTCGTGGATGACGTGTTCGGGTACGCCCACGGAGCGGAGCGAGGGCCGGTTCACCCCTTCGCCCTCTCTCTTTTGCCCTGGTTCGTCATCGGCGATGTTGATGGGCATCTCGCCCGTAGGGCTGCTCTGCCCGAGCATGCCGAGCTTCGAGAACGCGACGTCTCCGGCGTTGATGGGCGCGCCCTCTGGAGCGGAATAATCCGGGTAAACCCCACCGCCGGAACTGGTTGCCAGACCAGGCGGCAAGTTGGCGGACGGGGGCATAGGCAAGCCGAAGGCTGAGCCCGGGTTCATCTGGTTCATGAACGGCGACGGAGGCAGGGAGTGGTCGTGAACGTAAGGGGTGCTCTCCTCTTCTTCCTCTGGAGGGAGGTGCCCGGAGTCGAGCACATCGTCGAATGACGGCATGCGGCCGGACTCTGGACGGCTCCGACGCTTTTGCTCGACGAACTGATTGGCCCTCTCGTCGACCTGCGGATGAGCGGGCAGAGAGCCTGGTCTGTTGGTCGGCGTGTCCAACGAGCTGCGCGGCGCTTCTCTCGGGGCATCCACTGCGGCGAGGGCATCGCTAAAAAGGTCGCTGGGGTCGACGAGAGAAGCCTTCTTCGGTTTCTTCTTGTCGATGATGTTGTTGGTCTGCAGCCGTCGGATCTCGTCGCGAACGTCGCGGGTCTCTTCCGTGGTCGTGGCTTTTGGCCGGTGGAGCTTCTGGATCTCCGTCTCGAGCATGGACTCCGAGGCGCTGGTCATCAGCGGCTCGAGGGTCGAGGTCTCGTCGTACGCAGGTGCGTTCGGCATTGGGGTTGGCCCCCCGAGCCCGGAGTCCCCTGGCGCGGTCTTTCGGCGTTTGCGGGTGCGCTGCTGCTGCACCTCGCCCCGAGCAATGGCCGCGACGTCGATCTTGCTGAGATCGACTTGCTCGGTGGGGTCGCTGAACGGGTGCCTAGGCTCCCTCAGGAGGTCTGACGAGATCCCCCGCGGAACGGGGATCTCTGGTTCGGAGAACCGTTTGACGAGCGGCTGTGCGCCGCTCGTCTTCTCGACCAGTTCCTCTTTGAGCGACAGCCACGAGTCGGGAATGGGCGTCGCGTTGCCATCGAGGGTGGTCAGCTCTGGGGCCGCAGACAACGGCGAGTCGACCTCGTCCTCGGCGCCGATCTGGAAGAAGGAGTGCTGCGGTTTCTTGGGCCGCTTGTCGAGGATGGGCCGCAGCGACTGAGCCAGCAGCGGGGCCTCGTTGATGGCGCGGGTGGACTCGCCAGGGATGTCTTCGGAGGTCTCGATCTCCCCGGCGGTATAGAGGTCGAGTCGGCTCTCCATCGGCACGGGCTGTACGGCTTGCGAAACCAGGTCGGGGCTGCTGAAGCCGCCGGACTTCATGGAGCGCCGATAGGTCTCCTGGAAATCCAGGACCGCCTCGAGCACCTGCTGGTAGGCCTTGACTCGGCCCGGAGAGAGGCCCGCTCCGACCTTGTTCTCCAGAAAGCTCTCGATGAGCTCGAAGCTCGTGTTGACGATCAAGTCGCCGACGAACACGCTGAGCTCCGTGTAGACGTGCCTGTAGAAGGCGAGGAGGTTGTCAGCGACTCCACGCTTCTCAAGGTAGCGCTCGAAATGAGGCAGCAGATCACGATTTGTTGGTTGAACTGGCATCAGCGGAGCGTGAATCCCTGCGCTCGAGAGACTCGCGAAAGGTCGGCGACACGGAACGAGGCCCAAGCTTCTCGAACCAGTCGCTCGGCCCCGTGACGGATCCCCGAGGATATTTGCAGTCCGTGCTCTATTACAAGAAAACCTTACGAATTCGATTGGATGCGGTCAATCTTGCGCCTCGTCGGCACGTTGTGTAACCATCGTCTGCACCCGTCGACGCCGCATGGTACTCAAGCTCGCCGAGTATGGCATGTTTTCTAGGCAGCGGCACCTTCTTTGGATCGTGAAGATCGTAGAGTTCCGCCGCCTTGCCTTTGAGTCGTCGTCACCCGTGGCTCCAAGGGTTGCTCGCATTCTGCGCGCAACCCTTCGGGTCCCACCACTCTCCGCGAACCCTCGCTCCGACCTCTTTCGCCGCTGGTGAAGGGATAATCCACTGATTTCCATCGGTTCTATCCAACCCCCGGATCCAAACCGCGGTTGCCTTTTAGGCGATATGAGGTCATAGTGCTGGCCTTCGAACCTGTGAGAGTCGCACGATGTACAGCGGCTCTGTGCCTGCAAACAAGCGGACCTGGACCACGATCCGAGTGGTGCTGCGACCTCAATGACCCCTCTCATCCCCCTGCCGGAAGCGAAGAAGTTCGGTCCGTACGAACTGACCCACCAATTCACCCACTCGGGGAACTTGGGGGACTCTTATCTGGCCACGCAACGGGGCGTCGAGGGCTTCGAAAAGATCTTGTTTATCAAACAGATCTACGAAGGCTACTCCCTCGATGAGCGCTTCGCTGAGCTCTTCATCGAGAGGGCTTCAGAAGCGGTCAAGCTGCACCACGCCAACATCGCGCAGGTGCTCGACCTCGGCCGTGCTGACAGCCGTTACTTTCTCACGACCGAGTTCGTCTCGGGCATGAACCTACAGACGGTGATCGAGGTCAGCCGCCGACTCGGGAAAAACGTCCCTCACGGCCTCGTCGTCCTCGTCGCGATCGAAGCGCTCAAGGCGCTCGACTATGCACATCGGCGCAAAGACTCGCAGCTGCGTCCGCTAGACTTCTGCCATGGCGGCCTCGCGCCAAGTGACCTCATGTTGAGCTGGGACGGCGAGGTGAAGGTCACCGACTTCGCCATCAAGTCCGCGCTCCAGCTCGTCCCGAAAGAGAGCCTCCGACGCCCCTCCTCGCTGCTGCGGTACTCGGCCCCCGAGGTTGTGAGCGGCAGTGAGCACAGCCCCTTTTCCGACGTCTTCTCTCTGGGTGCCGTCCTCTACGAGGCCGTCACTGGCGTCCATCCATTTGGAGCCGATCCCTCTCACCGCGTCGCGCCGGCGTCCCTGCGAGAGGTCTCCAGCGCCGACGAGCGACTCGCTGCCATCATTCACCAGATGCTCGCGGTCGAGCCCAAGGAGCGGTGCATCAACTCGGCGGCGCTCTTCGAGCCGTTCATGCGGCTCAACGCCGACCACCGAATGCGGTCCAACGCCAGGACGCTCTCTGAGTGGCTGACCAAGCTAAGAAAGGAGGCCGACTCGCTGCCGCCAATGCCGGCCGAGCCCCCGCCGCCGACCCTCGACATCCCGAGCCTCGCCAACCATCCCTCCGACGTCGGGATGATTCAGGACGGCACCAACGCGAGTGGAATTTGGTCGGTCTCGGCCTTCCAACAGCGCGAGTTCTTGCAACTCCCGGCGCGCGTCGCCCCAGCTGGCATCGAACAGCCCATCTCCCGGTTGCGTGAGGCCTTCGTCGCCTGCCAACGAGACGGTGGACGAGCCATCATGATCGTCGGCGAGCCCGGGGCCGGAAAGAGCTTCATCCTTCGCTACGCGCTCAGCCTCTTCGCCGAGGCCGGCGCCCCCAGTCACATGGCCGTGCTCTCCGAGGTCAGCCAGAGCGTCCCCTTCGCAATCCCTGCGGCCTGGTTGGCGAGCGCCGCTGGGATCGTCCCCGTGGACAACAAAGAGGTCGCGGCGAACAAGATCAGGGTCCTGGCGACCTCCCTCGATCTGTCCAACCAAGAAGTCGAGAGCGTCCTGCGAGTCTGTGGCGTGGACGAACAATCCTACGTCGGACCTGGCGCCATGCAGGACGGTGCCTACGCCGTGCTCGACAAGCTGATGGTCAAGCTCTCCGAGCTCGGACCCGTGCTCCTGACGGTCGACAACCTGCAGTTCACCGAACGCGCCAGTTACAACTTCCTGCACCGTCTCCTCGAGCGTCTGCCGAAGCGCAAAGCACTGCTGCTGATGGCCTCCGACGACCCGAACTACGGCCACTACTTCAATCATCCCAACGTCGAGGTCCTGCAGGTCTCGGAACCTGAAGCCAGGGAACCCATCGTTCAGTCGTTGGTGCACGGCTTGGGAATCTCTCCGATGATCTGCCAGATGCTCGCCTACGCTCCGGAGAGCCTGGCGAGGGTCATCGACACCATCGCCATCACGCGAGTCATGGTGCGTGCCGGGTCTCCGCCTGAGCAAGCGGCGCACCTCCTCGCGACACTCGACCCGAGCAGCCGCGTCGCCACTGCTCTGCAGTCCCTCTCGCCGCCGGAGATTCAGGTCCTGCAGTGGCTCGCCGCTGCCATCGAGCCTCTCCACGTGTTGCTCCTCAAGGAGCTCATGGCACTCCCCGCGGCCATGTTGCATGGGGTGTTGCAGAACCTCCTGCACCTGAACCTGATCGTCTATGCCGCCCCAGGAAAGCTCGCGCTGCTGACCGCCGAGTTTGGACGCACGCTGCTTGGGCTCTACGACTCGGGCGTCGTGTACGGGTTGCATGAGTATCTGGCTCGGACCCTTGCCAGGACCTCGAACGGCACGCCGCAACCTTGGATGCAAGACCAGTTCGCTCGCGCGGGGAATGCGGTCGCCGTTGTCGACCACTCCATCCCATACGGGCGAAAGCTGGCGCAGGCAGGGTTCCCGGAGACCGCGCTGCGACACTCCGAGCGTTCTTTGCGCGATCTGCATGCGACCCAACGGGAGCTGCCTGGACAGCGCGATCGGCTGCAGCTCGACGCGGCGCGGCGCTCGCTGGAAGTGATGCAGTGGGAGCGAGCGCAAGAGAACATCGAGAAGGTCCACCGCAGCGCTGGCATCCAGTCCGATCCCGAGCTCTGGATCGAGGCCCTGGCGACGAACGCAGAGTTGCAGCTGGCGTTCGGCGCCTACAACGTCGCCCTAGAGCAACTCGAAGAGGCACAGAACGTCGCAGACGCGACGAGCCTCGAGAGCACGTTGTCCGGACAGCGCACGCGCATCTACCTCGATGAAGTGCGGGCGCGCTGGTGCTCGCAGTATGGTGAACTCATCGTCGCAGCCGAGCTCCTCAGCTACTCGCGAGCCGCCGCCGAGCAGGTGGCTCCCGAGCTCGTCGGGCGACTCGCCACCCTCGCCGCTCGCGTTGCCGCGCGCCGTGGCCTCGTCGAGGAAGCGGACGAGGCAGCCGGTGCAGCGACGCTCTATTCCATGGATTACCCCTCGCACGAGCTGCGCATTCGTTGTGCCTTGGCCGAAGGGGAGGTCGCCCTCCTCAAAGGGGATGTCGGCGCATGCTGGGACGCCTTCGAGATGGCCTACGAGATGGCGCACGAGAGTGGGCACGTGCTCCTTTTCCTCGAAGCCGCCGAATTGCTCATCGACTCACAGGTGCGCAACGGGCGCAGCA
Organism: Deltaproteobacteria bacterium CG_4_9_14_3_um_filter_63_12; assembly: GCA_002789955.1. GTDB lineage: Bacteria > Myxococcota_A > Bradymonadia > UBA4248 > UM-FILTER-63-12 > UM-FILTER-63-12. The sequence continues at coordinate 7,550 of PFUG01000221.1, forward strand.
TGCAAGCTCGAGGCCTCATGAACTACGTCTTCGAAACCGCGCAGCGCTATGGTGCCCACGCCCATGAGGCCCGCGTTCGCCTTGCTCAGTGTTACCTCGACGCAGCCTACCGCGGTGAACCGGCGAGCATGCAGGCCTTACAGCTCGCATTCGAAACCGCCCTGCAATCAGGAATCCCCAGCGAGATCGTCCGAATCTCAACGTTCCTTGCGGAGGCGCTCGACCGCCAAGTCGGTGGCGAAGAGGCCGGGCGCGTCCAGGAGCGCGGGGACCTCGAACGGCGCCAAAGGGGGTACTCCCTAAGTTGAGGCCACCGCCCGCAAGGGCCTGCTTGCCACTCGGTCTCCTACCACCAAACCGGAGAATCACGGATGATCGCCAACGACATGAGGCATGCTCTGCCCATTCGCGCAGTCCAAGCCTTGGTCTTGTGCATCCTCTTGTCGTTGAGTGGCGTGGCCTTCGCCGCGGAGGACTTGGTCGCTCCCGTGCCTCTGAGTGACTTCGGGAGCGCCTGGACCTATGAGATCGGACAGGCTGGAGGCTCGCTGTCGGAGGTGGAGGAGCGACTGCAGGCGCAAGAGGCCAGGCCTGCTCCCTTCATCGGAGTGCATGACGGCGACAAGAAGGACAAGAACACCAAGAACAAAAAGAGAGCCAAAGACGACAAGAAGGCCAGAGACGAAGAAACACGCTTCGAACTCGACAAAGACTGGGTCTTCGACGAGTCCTCCGAGAGCAGCCTCGCCAACCAAGAGGTGCTGTGGCTGTCGCAAACCTTCGAGTTCAGCGCCGAGCAAATCGAGAGCCTGCGGCTGGAAGCCAGATTCCTCAACGGCTTCGTCGTGTACCTCAACGGACAAGAGCTCCTGCGGCACGGTTTGGCTCTCGAAGGACGGGGCCGTGAGACGTTGGGAGATGCCGAGGCGCTCGGCATCCGTGAGGGCCGGGAGCGCTTCAACCAGAGAATCTTCAGGGGACTGGACCCAACACCGCTGCTGCAGGGCCAGAATCGACTCACAGTGCGTGTCCACCGTCGCCTGGCTGACAACCCAGGGGTGTACTTCGACCTCAGACTCGAGGCCTTCACCGAGAAGGGCTTCGTCAAGACGCCGTATCTCCAGAATCCCGGCGCCGAGGCCATCACCGTCATGTTCGAGAGCACCGTGCTCTCCACGCCTTACGTCGAGTACGGCGTCGGGACCGAGCTCACCGAGGTCGCCACCAACCCTTCGACAGGGGGAACTCTCCACGAGGTCACGCTCACCCACCTGATGCCGGACACCACCTACTTCTACCGGGTCCGCGCCGAGAAGCTCTGGCCACCGCTGCACGACGATGAGAGCTCCAACATCACCTCACCGGTCTACTTTTTCCGAACCGCGCCGACCGGAACCGGTCCCTTCACCTTCATCGCCTATGGCGACAATCGCTCCCAACCCGTCGTCCACGCCGCCCTCATCGAGAAGCTGCTCGCCGAACCGGCCTCTTTCGCCATCAATACTGGGGACCTGACCGAGACCGGCATCGAGGACCAACGATGGCAAGACGAGTTCTTCGCTCCCGCCCTGCCCCTCATGCATTACCTGCCCATCTGGACGACGTTGGGAAATCACGACGGCAACCATGTAAGCTACTACGAGCTCTTCAGTCTTCCGGGAAACGAGTCCTGGTATCAGTTCGAGTACGGCTCGGCCGAATTCTTTTCGTTGAACAGCACCGAGCCAATGGAGCCAGAGAGCCCTCAGCTCCTTTGGCTCGAACAAGCGCTCGCCCACTCCACGGCTCGTTGGAAGATCGTGTTCCTCCATCATCCAGCCTTCGCCTGTACCGAGGCCAGACTGCCAGGCTACGCGCCGGTCAGGGACTATGCCGTGCCGCTGTTCGAGCAGTACTCAGTGGACCTGGTGCTGGCCGGGCACGACCATCTCTACGGCCGCGGCGAGCTCAACGGCGTCGACTATGTGATCACCGGTGGAGGAGGCGCCTGGACCTACCCGCCGACGGTGCGCGAGCCCAACACCCTCTGTGTCCAACAGCATCACTATCTGGTGATCGACGTCGACGAGGATTTGCTCCGCATCCGGGCGATCAATATCGATGGCGAGGAGATCGACTCTTTTGCCATTGCACAATGAACAGGTGATAACGTTGATAGGTCACACAAAACGGGGTAGGTGACTGTGTCGAGTAGGACCGAGCAAGGGTGCTGATGGGGAGCACGGCGGAAAAACAGATTATTTGCACGTCCTGTGGGTTCGCGTTCGAACTGAGCTACCCCAAAGGGACGCGTCCACCCCGATTCACGGCTTGCCCCTCTTGTCGTGTGCGAATCGACGTCCGCCGCGCCAGCGCCGAGAGCGCCCGAGACGCCCTGAAGACTGGTCCCACCGCTGCCGCATACGAAATCCTTAGCGGCTTCCGGCGTGGGATGCTGGAGGACGACAAAGCCCCGCGTCTGTACTTCGAGGGAGGCACGAAGCGTCCTGAGACCCCGAGCTACTTCCCCACCAACCGCTCGCCGCTCGGTCTCGGGCGCGAAGAGGACGCGAACGGGCCCGACGACAATCCCCCAGCGGCGATGAACCCAAACATGACCCAAGGCCAGTGGGCGGCCTTCTCGGACGATGCCCCGTCGCTCAACCGGCCCGTGCGACGAAAGCCGTTGGTCCGCAATTTGGAAGAGGAGCAACGCGCTTCGGTGCTCGAGCAAGCCCCCTCCGCGCCTCCTGTTTCGCACTCGCCCAAACCCAGCCGAGCCAGGCGGCCAGGTGACGTCACACCTCCCGTCGGCGAGATGGAGAACCGAAGGGCGCCCATCGGCTTCAGACCTCCGAGCCACGGCCAAACGGAGACGTTCCCCAAACCGCGCCCCGTCGCGCGGCCCCAGACGAACACTCGTGGTGTGGCGCGGCGCACAACTGGAGTCTCCTCGTCACTCAATCGCCCCACGCCGGTCCCAGGACGGCGCATCGACGGTTGGTCTGCAGCGCGACCTGCAGAGCTCATGGTGCCAGAAGCCCAGCCGTTCAGAAGGATCGAGTCGCGGCCAAACGCCGCTACGGCAGCTAAGATCGCGGCGACGCCACCCAGAAGGACCGCCGAGAGTCGACAGAGAATCGACCGCACGCTCCCAGACATCGAGCTGGACGAGTCGCGGCGCGCGAAGGCCACCCTGCTCCAGGCGCTGAAAGAAGGGACGACTGAGTACGCCAAGAGCATCGAGGATGAGCTCGCGGCCATTCGCAATAAGGTCAGCCGACGACGCTCCCCGACGCACCCCGACGCTCCCCAGTCGAGCGACAACCTCTTCGACGACGAACCCGAGGACCCCTCTGAAGGTTACGACGGCCAGGCCCGTGACGAGTTCCTCTCTGACGATCTGTTTGGCGCTGGGGACATCCCTGAGTTTCCCGACGATGGCGCCACGCAACCTGACCTGCCGCCGGACGCTGCCAGCCACCTCGCACCGAAGGCCTCGCCGCCTCTCGGGACCAAGCCTGCAGGCGTAAATCCAGAGGCTCCCCCCAAACGCCCAACGACACGACAGCGACTCGAGCCCGCAGCGCTGGAGCCACGCGACACCAAACCCTTCCTCGAGGTCGTGAAGAGGCAGAGACAGGATTCGGGAATCTCGGCTCCTCGGCTCAACGTTCCAGGCGCCGCCTCGAACCCCATACTGGCGCTCGACTTCGATGAGGCAACCGGGGCCGACACCCTCCCCGACGGCGTCGAGGGCGCCAAGAGAGACCCCGAGCCGAGCTCAGTCACTCGCTCGAGCATCACCTCACTGGACTCGGCGCAGAAGGCCTTCATCTTCGGGGACAGCGACGTGCCTCCAGGCGGCGAAGAGCCAACGGCTGAGCCCGAGCCGGCGTCGACCAAGGCACGTCCCTCCTTTGAACACCTCGAGCTCCCCAGCTCAAGGAAGTGGGCGGAGCCCGCGTTCCTCGACCACGACGAGGACGTCCGCGACCTCTTGGACGACACCCCGTCTCGGCTGGGCTACCGGGTCGCGGGCGTCGCGCTGCTGGTCTTGCTCTTGGCCATGGGCTTCGTGGTCTGGTCCAAGAGCAACAACAACGCCGAAGACGCCCCCGCCGCCGAGAAGTCCACCCCCTTCGAGGTCAACCACTCAAAGGAAGAAACCGAGACGCTCCGCCTTCGCGCCTTTGACCAAGCTCGGCATCAGGTCGACCGCGCGAGAACGCTGACGGTCGCCCGCCTCGCCGTGCTCGACGCCACCGACTTCCGCGGTCCTGCCGTCGCCGCCCGCTACAAAGAGGCCGTGAGGGCCTTCGTCGCCGGCGAGAAGGACGCCGCTAAGCTGGCCATGGCGGACGCCTACTCTCTCGGGCTCGAAGAGGTCGAGCAGTACATTCTCTACGGCACCCTACTCATCGAGACCGCCGAGTATGACAAGGCACGCAAGGTGCTGCGCGAAGCTCGCGACCGCTTCCCTCGCCAAGCGGACCTCGCACCGCTGCTCAGCCGAGCGTTCGGCGAGGACCCTTGGTTCCTGCCCGATACCGTGACCATCGGCTCCAGGGGCCTGTCGGGCATCAAGTCCCTCGGCGGCGGTTCGACCATCACCCTGCGCTTCATGAACGGCGACACGACGGTGGCCGCCTTCAAACCCGCGCAGAGCCGCCTGCAGTCCGATTACCGCGCAGAGATCGCCGCTTGGCGCCTCTGTGTGCTTCTCGAGTGCACCTTCAAGATCCCCTACAACCGCCCCGTGCGCATCACGCGCTCGGTCTTCTTCGAGCTCTACAACAACCTCGACAGCTCCAAACAACGCGCCTACGCCAGCAACTTCGACGACCTGCGTTGGCGAGGCCACGAACCCAGCGAGTTCCTCTACGGCACCGAGAAGGAGTGGGTTGATGACTTCACGCAGCTGCCCATCGAGGCCACCGCCGTCTGGTCCCCTTGGCTGACGCAAGGCCAAGGACAAGAGGACCTCGAGCAGCCCCTCGCCAAGTCTGTCGCGGCGTGGAAGGACAACCCCCTGACCTCTACCCACCACGGCCGCGTCCTCAGCCGCGCCGAGGCCATGTCGACCCGCGACCTAGCTCAACAGCTCAGCGACATGTTGGTCTTCGACTTCCTGGTCGGCAACTGGGATCGCTTCAGCACCGTGCCGGAGTGGTGGGGCGCCAACTGCCAATTCGGCGCCGGCAAGCTCATCTCCATCGATAACGGCGCTGCCTTCCCCGTGTACCAAAACAGCAAAGTCACAGAGCGCTTCACGCGCGTCCAGAGATTCAGCCGCAGCCTCATCCACGAGCTTCGCCTGCTCGACAAAGACCAGACCAAGGCCTGGCTCTTCCCGCAGCCTTCGAGCAAGGAAGACGAGGCCTTCGAGCGCTTCTGGAAGCAGCGGGCCATGGTCCTAGGCCGCGTCGACGAGCTGGTCGAGCAATACGGCGAAGACGCCGTCATGGCCTTCGACTAGTCAAGATTCGCCCGGCGTTGCACCTGGGCGTTCGCGAGCTGGATTTGAATGGGCCGAATCCTCCGGTAGAGTTGGGAAGCCCAGGGCGTACACGCAGCCGACCCACCGCAACTATCCCAATGGCGCCTGCGTAGCAGGAAGAGCTGTACGAACTCCAGAGCGACGCGCGGCGCCGCGGAGGAACAGCCCGGCCGCACCGCTTTGAGGCCGGCGCAGCCGGGCGCCTGCACGGATTCCAAAAGGACGGAGCGAGCGGGCTGGGTTGCGCTTCGGCGAGGATGGATGAAGCTCGACCCTTGTTGACTGCTATAACCTCTCAAAACGATATGGAAACCTCGACTTGTGCTCAAGAGACAGCCCGCTTCGGGAGAGGGGGCCGAGGGGGGGGCCGAGGGGGGGCCGAGGGGGGGCCGAGGGGAGAGGGCCGGGGGGCTCTACCTAGAGTCCATCTTGAAATTCAGAGTTCGGTCGCATTTTCCACCGATCTCAGCGAACCACGCGATCCTTCGAGATGGACATTTTTTGAGTGCACGTTCGGAGATGCCCAAGGTGCAAGGAGCAGACCGAGCGACGCAGGCGTACACCGGTGCGCCGAGGAGCGCGGGAGGAAGGCGACGCCGCAGATGGGGGGTTCCGGACGGGCACTACCTAGCCATCGCCCGCAGCGCCTCGTCGTACGGACGCCAATCATCCATATCAGCTTTGGGGTAGCGCGGCGACCCGTAGTCACGGTCGCGAACCCTAGCCAGACTGGTGGCGCCTGCGCTCTCGACCGGGAGATGCCGGAACGACGTCGTCAGATAGAAAATCCGGTAATGAAAAAAGTTCTTCTGCACGATGAGGTCAGCGCTGCGCGGCGAGACGCCGAGCTCACGCCAGAACTTCGGGTGAATGGGCAGAGGCGGTCGCTCGGCAACGGCGACATGGAAGTTGCCGGCGTCGAGGCGAACGATGCGACCAAAGTCGCCGTCGAGCTTCGCGCCGACCACCGCGTCGAGCTCCACTTCCGGCTGTTCGTAGCCTGGCGTTCCTCGCAACATGACGTGCACTCGCTCGCCGACCGCCTTGCCCTCGAGGGCCTCGATGGCGCCTGGGTCGTGCAGGGGGACCAGGGCTTTGAGGCCGCGGTCGTCGGCGACCAGCGCCTGCACGAAGCGGGTGTTGCCACCGGGCGCTCCGGCGCCAACGATGTCGTCGACGTCGATGAGGGTCACGGGCCCGAGCTTTCGCCACTTGCTGTCGCGGACCTCATCCAACGCCGCGTCGATAGAGCGGAAGGGGGGCAAAGCGACCTTACGTTGCGCCCAGGCGCGGTCGGCGAGCTCATCGGCGAGGCGAGCAGCAAGAACCTCGTCCCCGTTGGTGCAGACGTGGGCAGCCCAGCCGAGATCGGCGGCGGAGGTGAAGGGGTGGACCATGAACAGCGAGGCGCTGATGACCCGCGGGTCGCGTTCGAGCTTGCGCATCCAGCCAAAGACCGAGCGCATGGGTGGGAGAAAGTCGATAGTGACGCCGCCGCCCAGGACCATGGGGAGCTTGCGCCAGACCTGGACAGGGTTGAGCTCGCCACGCAGCGTCCGGATCAGGCGGTTGCCGGCGCGGAAGCCGGTCGGGGCCAGGTCCCAGTGCGGGTTGGTGCGGTAGGCGACGAGAATGTCGACGGGATCGACCAAACCGGCGGAGAGGTTGCAGTGCAGGTCGCAGCTGACGGCGATCTTGGGTCCTTCCCCCAAGGCTGCACGAACGCGGCGCAGCAGGACGGCTTCGGGAGCCTCGCCGAGGCCCAGGACGTCCATGGAGCCGTGCAAGGCGAGGTAGATGCCGTCGAGCTCGCCGGCCTCTTCTATGCGTTGGACCAGGTCGGCGACGAGCCACTCGAAGGCTGCGGCCTCGAGGGGGCCGCCGGGGACGGCGAGGGAGGAGGCGAGGGGGACGGTTTCGACGCGTCCCGCGGCGTTTGCAGCCAGAATGAAGCCGCTGAGCTCAGCGTGAGGCATGTAGCCGGCGAGCTCGGAGCCACGCAGCGAGGCGGCCTTCGCCAACGCGGCGCCCTCGATGCGGTGCATGCGGCGGAAGTCTTCCAGCGTAGCGGGCAAGGGAGAGTAGGCGTTCGCCTCGTGAAAGAGGCGTCCGTAGGCGATCCGCAAGGGGCGGCCTTGGCGACCGAGCCGGGGTTTCCAGTTCATGTGGATTCTCTCTTCGCCTCAGGTTCTTGCGCACAACCCGTCTGGTCTGCACAACTCTTTCACCAGCGATATTGGCTACCCCTACCACAAAGCTGCGTCGAGGTCAGAACCAATTCCCAATGCCGGGGTGTAGACGCCTCTCCGCCGTTCTCCTCAGCCGCAGCTGGTGAGGACAAGAAGAGCACCAGGAGCGCCCCAAGCGCGCTCAGCCTGGGCATGGTTTCGGTCCTCGCGTTAGACCTGCGTTCGTGATGCCGCGAGCCGGCGCGCAGCCCCGACTCACGTTGGTGAATCGGCTTGTCAATCGGGCTCGAAACGACCTTCGGGAAGGTGGTCTTGCTGGTAGGTCCTTTGGGCTTGGGCTTGACACTAAGGAACGGTCGCCCTCACACTTCCTGCACTCGACGCGTCGATCCGCACTCCGGCCCCCGGCGCCACGTGACAGGGCGCCCAGCCGACCCGCTGAGGAGCCCGCATGTTGACTGAGAAAAAGAAGCGCCCCTCGTTGCCCATCATCGGCTGGCGAGAGTGGGTGAGCCTACCAGACCTCGGCATCCCCAACATCAAGGCCAAGGTCGACACTGGCGCTCGGTCCTCTTCGTTGCATGCCTTTCACCTGCATGAGTTCGAGCGAGACGGCGAGGTGTGGATTCGCTTCGACGTCCAACCGGCTCAACGTCGCAGCCGCTCCGTCGTCGCCGTAGAGGCACGGGTCCTCGATTTCCGGTCGGTTCGCAGCTCCAGTGGCATCGTAGAACGGCGGCCGGTCATCATGACCCATGTGAAGCTGCTCGGACTGACCTGGCAAGTCGAGCTGACCCTGGCCAAGCGCGATCAGATGGGGTTTCGAATGCTGCTGGGCCGACAGGCCTTTCGGGGTCGTTTTCTCGTCGATGCTGGCAAGTCCTATCGCGGAGGCAAACCATTGCGGAAACCCAAGAAACCGCTATAGGGCGCAGCGAGCGCAACTCATTTGGATTTCTTGATTCTCGTAAGGAACAGCCCTCCATGAATTTAGCGATTCTCTCGTGCAGCCCCAAGTGCTACAGCACCCGGCGCTTTTTCGAAGCGGCGGCGCAGCGGGGCCACAAGGTCAAGGTTCTCAGCACGCTCAAGTTCTCCATCGATCTGCGGCCTGGCCGCCCCGACCTCTACTACCGTCAACAGCACCTCTCTCAATACGACGCGACGCTGCCTCGCATCGGCGCCTCGGTCACTTACTATGGCACCGCCGTCGTGCGGCAATTCGAGCAGATGGACGTCTTCTGCGCCAACTCCTCCGCCGGCATCTCCAACTCTCGCGACAAGCTGCGCAGCCTCCAGATCCTCAGCCGACACAAGCTCGGCATCCCCCGGACCACGTTCGTCCGCGACAAGAAGGACGTCATGCCCGCCATCGAGCGCGTCGGTGGCGCCCCCGTCGTCATCAAGCTCCTCGAAGGGACTCAGGGCATCGGCGTGCTCCTGGCCGAGACCGTCGAGTCGGCGGCAGCCATCGTCGAGTTGCTACAAAGCCAGAGACAGAACGTCCTCATCCAGAAGTTCGTGTCCGAAAGCAAGGGCAGAGACATTCGGGCGTTCGTCGTCGGCGATCAGGTGGTCGGAGCTATGCGACGCGTCGCGCAGGGGCAGGAGTTCCGCAGCAATGTCCATCGAGGAGCCCGCACTGAGCGGGTCAAGCTCGACAAAGCCTACGCCGACACCGCCGTGCGGGCCGCACAGATCATGGGGCTCCGCGTCGCCGGGGTAGACATGCTCGAGAGCAAGGACGGACCCCAGATCATGGAGGTCAATTCCTCCCCCGGACTCGAAGGCATCGAGGGTTGCACCCAACTCGACATCGCTGGCGCCGTCGTCGATTACATCGCCGCGCAGGTCAACTTCCCCGAAATCGACATCCGCCAACGACTGACCGTCAGCCAGGGCTATGGCGTCGCCGAGATCACCATCCCCGAGGGCTCCGAGTACGTCGGCAAGCCCATCGGCAAGTCCGGCCTGCGTGAGAACGACATCAACATCCTCACGCTGCATCGCGGCACGACCGTCATCCCCAACCCAAAGCTCGACCGCGTGCTCGAGGCCGGCAGTCGTTTGCTCTGCTTCGGCAATCTCGAGCGCATGCGCAACCTGATTCCGACGAAGTCTCGCCAGCGCCGCAAACAGCGCGTGCGAAACCTGCGCAAGTCGGCCACTGACCAGGCTCCCGATACTTCCGCACACGACACCGATCCGAGCGCGGCTCGAGAGGACTGACCCGCCCATGACCGAACCTCACCCTCGAGGCGCTGAGCCTCGAATCCGAAAGCCCGTCGGCGACTGGGGTGGACAGCTCATCGAGCCCGGCCAGTCGGGCGACGTCAATCTCTTCATCAGCGAGAGCTTCAGCAGCGCCACCGTTCAGATCCCAATCCACGTCCGGCGTGCGCTCGAAGACGGGCCGGTGGTGACCGTCACCGCCGCCCTGCACGGCGACGAGATCAATGGCACCGGGGCCATCCGCCGGCTGATCTCCGACAAAGGTTTGAACCTGCTCCGCGGCACCCTGGTCCTCATCCCTGTCCTGAACCTCCTCGCCTTCGAGCGACACTCCCGCTACTTGCCCGATCGGCGCGATCTCAACCGCTCTTTTCCCGGCTCGCCCAACGGCAGCCTGGCCAGCCGCATGGCCCGCACCATCTTCGACGAGATCATCTCGCGCTCCGACTTCATCATCGATCTCCACACCGCGGCCGTGCGGCGCACGAACTACCCCAACGTGCGCGCCGACATGAGCAAACCCAAGGTGCGGCGCATCGCCGAAGCGTTTGGCTGCGAGGTCGTGATCCACGGCGAGGGCCCCAAGGGAGCGTTCCGCCGAGAGGCCTGCCTAGCGGGCTGCCCGAGCATCGTCATGGAGGGCGGCGAGGTCTGGAAGGTCGAGCCCAGCATCGTCGAGTCGGCCACCCGAGGCGTAAAAAACGTCCTGCGCGAGCTGCAGATGTGTGACGGCCCGCCCAATCGCCCCGACTACCAGCTCCTTATCGAGAAGTCGAAGTGGGTCCGCGCCGACCTCGGCGGCTTCCTGCGTTTCCACATCCAGCCCGGTGACATCGTCGAGAAGGACCAGCCCCTGGCCACCAACACCACCCTCCTCGGACGCGAACGCAACCTCCTCGTCGCCCCCTTCGATGCCGTCGTCATCGGCATGGCCACCCTGCCCTCCATCACTCCTGGCGAACCCGTCTGCCAACTCGGCAAGCTGCCAGAAGGCACCATTCCGGCCGAGCTGCGCCGCAAACGCCTCAAAGAGGACGGCCTCGAAACCCAACTCAGCGAGGACCTCGCCTCCAACTTCCTGGTGGTCGCCCCCTCCGTAGCCCGGTAACCAGCAGGAAAACCGGTGGTAGCCCATGCGTCCACGCCACGCCCCGTCCCTGCGCTGCCTTTCTTGGCTGTCGGCTGCGGCGTTGCGCACGTACCCGGCCACCGCATTCGCCTGCTCGCCCAAAGACATCAGTAAGGCCTCCGAACAGAGCGCCGTCACACAGCCCGCCCAAGGCGAGCCCGCCGACGAAAAAGTGCCCGAAATGCCGGACGAGCGCGCGAAGAGCGAGCCCCCCCGAAAGCCCCCCCCCCGAAACGGGGAAACGGGGGGGGACTCCGCCTGGCGTTGCTGGTTCTCGGCAAAGGGGGTCTCTTGGACTAAGAGCCTCCCTACAAAATCTCGAGGCCCAAGTTTTGCGCCGGTTTCGTGGCTTCCGAGTGCGCACTTTCGTTGCAGCAGAGTTTGACGGGGTCGTCGGTCCCAATGTACGTCGATCCAGGCGGGCTCATTGTGGAAGATTTGCGATAGGTTTCCACCGCTGGACAAACTTCGGTGCCCCTAAAGTGCAATAATGGAACTCCCGTTGAGGCGGGAAGCCTCCGGTCGCTGGCCGACTGCACCCAAAGAAAAAAGCAAAAGGGGGCCCGGGGGACAAAGTCCACCGGCGGGTCAGGGCAGAGCCCTGCCTCCGCAAAAGAGCACCCAAATGATCTTGTAGGGAAGCTCCTAAGTAATCAACGCCTCGAACACTTTGCCGCGCTTCTCGGCGGCGCTGTTGATTGCCCGCGGTGCGCTCACCTTCTGAACCTCGAAACCCTTCGAGTAGAGCGCCAAAACCTCGTCGCACCAAGAATTCGAGAGCAGCACCTTGACGCCCCGCTTCTTGAGCTTCAGCGCCAGATCGCGCAGCCCTGCTTGCTCCTGAGGACCAAACCCGCCCTGGGCGTAGCTCGTGAAGTTCGACGACTTCGAGACCGGGACGTAGGGCGGATCGAAGTAGACGAAATCCCCCTTGACCGCCCGGTCACAGACCGCCCGGAAATCCTCGGTGACAATGACCACCCCCTGCAGCACCTCTGAGCAGGCCCGCAGGTTCACGGGATCGCAGATGGTCGGCTTGGTGTAGGAACCGATGGGCACGTTGTGCTGGTTCTTGCGGTTCACCCGATACAGACCGTTGAAGGCGGTCTTGTTCAGGTAGATCATCCAGGCCGCGACCTCGACGTCGGGCGCCGCGTCGATCGCTTGGTCCCGCAACGCGTAAAAATACGCCTTGTCGTGCCTCTCCTGGTGCGCTTGCAGGCAGAGGATGAGCGCCTCGACGTCGTCCCGAACCACCCGGTAGGTGCGCACCAGCCGCTCGTTGACGTCGGCCAGCACGGCGCCACTGGGCCGATGGTGGAAGAAGAGCGCGCCGCCGCCGACAAACGGCTCGAAATAGCGCCCGTACCCCTCCGGGAGCTGCTTCTCGAGCTGGGCGAGCAGCTTCGACTTCCCTCCGGCCCACTTCAAGAAGGGGCGCGCGCCTCGAGCTTTGTCCGCCGGCCGTTGCGCGCTGGCTCGGGGACCATCGGGCGAGGACCCCTGTCCCTCTTCACTGGCGACGATTTCACTGTTCATGGCGCAATCACCTGGACGGGCGCGCTGGGGGCCTCTACGGCCGCCGGCTCCCCTGCGATGGCCTGCGCCTCGTCGAGCGACGCCGCGCAGCGGAATCCGTAGTGGTGGTAGGGATCGTTGCTGGGCACATGGCTGCGCCGATGGATCGACGTCGCGTGCTCCTTGGGCCAGTACCACGACCCTCCGCGTACGACCTTGTAGCGGTGCTTGCAGCCCTCTTCCTTGCCCCCGCAAGGCCCCAACGGGTCCATCCCCTCGCAGTCCGCGCCGCAGTCCGCAAAGCTGTGCGAGTACCAGTCTGCGACCCACTCCTCGGCGTTGCCGACCATGTCACAGAGCCCGTAGACGCCCTCCGCCCGCGAGCAGACCTCGAGCACTCGCCCCTTCTCGGGCTTGTAGCCGATCTTCTCGATGCCGCACGAGCGTTGGCCCTGCTCGTTCATGATCACCGCGATGTCGCAGTTGGCCTCGGGCTCGTTGCCCCAAGGATAGAGCAGCCCATCGGGCCCGCGGGCCGCCTTCTCCCACTGCGCTTCGGTCACCAAGTGCTTGCCCTGCGCCGTGCAAAACTTGTCCGAATCGGTCCAGCTCATCCCGGTCATGGGCTGCAACGGCCGGTCGAAATCGCGGTAGAGCGGCTTGGCCTTGTTGCACTCGCCGGCCTCCATACAGGCCGAATAGGCCCCGAACGTCACCTCGGTCTTGTCGATGTAGTAGGTCTGCATCCAGATCGTCGACGCCGGACTGTTGTTGGTCGCGTGGCGCTTGTTGTACGAGGGCTGCTTGCACTCGCTGTGCGGGTCGTTGTCCGAGCCGCGAATGAACGGCCCACCCGGGATGCAGACCATTCCCTCCGGCGCCGTCCCACAGGGCAGGATGACCGTCCCGTCTGGCGAGGTCAGGACCTCGGCGACCTCCGGGGCGGCCTCCGGCGCCACTTCGGCAGCCTTCACGGTCTCGTCGGGGGCAGCCTCGGCCCCGTCGGCCGGCGCGGCTTCGTCGACCTTCGCGGCTTGTGCGGCGTCGGGGCTCACCTTCGCCGCGGCCACGTCCGGCGCGGCGCCCGCCTTTGGCGCCTCCTGCGCACGCTCGGTCGCCACTGCAGTGGCGGGGTCTTTGCGGGACTCAGGCGTCGCGTTCTGGCAAGCCGCCAGCGGAAAAATGACTATCAGTGCCATCAGGAAAGGGCTTCGCATGCTTGTCTCTCATCCATGATTGGGGATTGGGCAACCGCGGGCCCCCTTGGATACGCCACTCAAGGCGTCGTTGCCAGATGATACCGGTACACTCGACTGCTGAAGCGGCGGCTCGCTGGGTCCTGCGAGTCTTGCCGCACGAAGACGCTGCGGCCGTCCCGAGACCAGCCGCCCAGCACGTCGTCCACGGCGTTGAGCGTCACGGGAATCGGCTCGCCCCCAGGCGCCGTCGAGAGAATCACCACCTCGACGTCGTTCGAACCCGGGTCGTCCTGATGTTCGAAGGCGCGCGTCATGCCGGCCACGAAGTCCCCCGTTGGAGAGAGCTGAATCGCGTCCAGGTCGAGCTCGGCCAGCCGCACGTAGGCGCCGCTGGCCAACCCGTAGCGCCCGATGTAAACGCGCGCGCCATCCAGCTCCTTGACGATCAAAAAAGTGCCGTCGGGCGAGGCCAGGGGCTGGTCGAAAATGGAGTCCCGACGCGGGTCCCAGGGCTCGTCGGGGGCAGCCAGGGCGGGTTCTTGCTCGCCGTCTTGCGGCGCCAGCCCATCGGCGTCCACCATCGGAGCGAGCGCGTCCGGGGTGTCCTCCGGCTCGACCGCCTCAGGCTGCGGCCGAGTCTCCGGCCCCAACAAGAATCGCTGCTCGCCGCTGACGAGGTCAATGGCCGCGATGCTGTCGCGGCGGCCCACGCCCACGGCCACGTAGAGCGTCTCGCTGTTCGGCGACCAGGACGGCAGGCTGAGGGAGAGCCCGGGGTTGATCAAGGTCCGGCGCTCGCGGCCGCCCACGTCGATGGTCTCCAAGGCGCTCGCCGCGTTGCGGCCGGTCCGATAGAAAAAGGCCACTCGCGAGCCGTTGGGCGAGACGACGGGCGAGCTGAAATAGTGGTCGGTATGGGCGAGGAGGAGCTTGAACTCGCCGCTGGGCACGTTCACCGTCACCAACCACTTGGAGCGCTGGCGGTTGTCAATGACGGCGGCGATGACGGAGCCGTCGGCCGAGATGCTGGGGAAGCTGAAGAAATTGAAGTGCTCGAAGAGCATGCGGCGCTCGGCGCCGACGCCGTTGCTGAGGACGAGGCGCTCGCTCTCGCGGCGGATGCTGTAGTGGCCCTCGTCGGGGCGGATGTCGACGTAGTGGGGCTCGGTCATGAGCACGAGCTCGTCGCCGGGCCCCGCGCCGACGTAGTTTTCGTCGGCCAGAAAATCGCCGAGACGCTCGCGCGTCAGGGGCGACTTCTCGACCGCCTCATAGGTGAGCTGCGCGTTCTTCTCGTCGTCGTCCCGTTGTTTGACCTGATTGCGGTAGTGGCCGGCGACGCGGAAGAGGGGCTCGAAGCCGTTGGCCAAGGCGGCCTCGTCGTAGCTCAGCTCGCGGTTCTCCATCTTGAGTCGCTCGAGCTTCGGATGGTGGCTAAAGACCTCGGCCAGCGGCGCGGTGGCGGCGGCGGCCATGCGCTCGCTGGCGTCGGCCACGGCCTCGTCGGCGCTGCGGCCCCACTCGAAGAACTCCAACGGCATGCCGGGCGCCGCTGTCTCTTCACCGGTCTCCACGTCGTAGATCGCCAGGAGGAGCTCGATGCTGTAGTCGTTGAGCTCGCCGTCGAGGGGGACCGTGTGCTGGATGCGCGCCGTGCCGACGACGATGAAGCCGGCCTCCATCTTCGAGGCCTTGCTGCGCAACGCCTCGAGGTCGTGCGCGCCCTTGAGCTCGCTGAGCGAGGCGGTGTTGAGGTCGGCGGAGTCGAAGCCGAGCTCCTCGAGCTGGAGTTTGAACTTCTCGACCAGCGCCATGGCGGCGGGGTTCTCGTCCCACCAATATTCAGAGTTTCCGTCCTCATCGATGA
The DNA here is from genome assembly GCA_002789955.1 of Deltaproteobacteria bacterium CG_4_9_14_3_um_filter_63_12. Classification (GTDB taxonomy): domain Bacteria; phylum Myxococcota_A; class Bradymonadia; order UBA4248; family UM-FILTER-63-12; genus UM-FILTER-63-12. The sequence continues at coordinate 23,163 of PFUG01000221.1, forward strand.
CCCGCACGGCGATGATGACCTGGTTGGGCTTAGTGGCCGTGCGCAGCAAGAAATACCAGACGCCCCCGAGCAACAGAGCCAGGATCAGGCCGCCGAAGAGGAATTTTGGCCACATCTGAGGGACTTGCAGCGGCGCGTCGGGGTCGTAGTCTTCGAGATTGGGTTCGGGTTCGGGTTCTGACATGGAGGCACTCACTGTGTCGGCGATAGGCCAAGACTCAGGGCGCGGCTGGGTCGCGCCTCGAATCAACACCACCGCGAGGGGCGGTCGTGAAGCGCGCAGAACATAACGCCGATGTGGGGTCGCGTCACGCAGTGCCCAGCTCAGGGCGGCTGAAGCGACCCAAGGGTTGGGAGGCGAACCCGACTCCACCGCGCGCTAGGCGGCGCCAAAACACAGAAACCCGCTCCTCACGAAAAAAACACGAAACGTTTCGGCTCGACTTGCCGATAACTGTCGGCACAAGAGCTTCGGGACCAAACATCTCCCAGCCTTGGGAACCCCCTCGTTGACTCGCCTTGTTCAGGCGAGCTAGCTTTGAACACCTGTCACTGAGCAGGTCTGGAGGCAAGATGAATGCAGAGGATGAGAGCAAACTCGGTGTGTTGATCGAGAGCTTCGAGAAGCAGGTGCAGATCGTGGCGGAGGGCCACGGAGTGCTATTGCGGGCCATCGAAGGGGTCGGAGTCGAGCTATTGCGGGCCATCGGAGAGGTCCGAGGTGAGCTCAAGGGAGACATCTCTGAGCTCAAAACCGATTTCTCGAAGCTCGACGACAAAGTCACGAAGCTCGACGACAAAGTCACGAAGCTCGACGAAAGAGTCACGAAGCTCGACGACAAAGTCACGAAGCTCGACGACAGAGTCACGAAGCTCGACGACAAAGTCACGAAGCTCGACGACAGAGTCACGAAGCTCGACGACAGAGTCACGAAGCTCGACGGCAAACTCGACTCGACTCGTGACGAGCTCTGCGGTGAGATCCGAGCCCTTGGCGCTCAAGTCGAAGCCCATGAGGCAGGCCTCAGGGGAACTGCGTAGAGCGACGACGTTGTGCCATTCGGCACGGTCGATCCGTGCGGAGAGACACTTGGCTCTCATTGCCTAGCGGCCTCCGTGAGCCGGCGCTCGAGTTCACCCACATCCTCTATCTGCCGAAGTTCGTCGGCAAACGCAGCGCCGAACATCGCCTCGGCAACGCGAAGCAGAGCCTCGCGACCCACCCCAAGACCCTTCTCGATGCCTTTCTCGATGCCTTTTCTCAGCCCAAGAGCCTCTTGGGTGCTCGTCCAGGACACAGGTCGACCCGCGCGGGCCACGGGTCGACCCGCGCGGACATGGACCACCCAATCAAGACCGCGAAGGCGTCGCGCCTTTTCGCAGCTGCCTCGGACGATGAGTTGACCGCGCCGACGTGGCCGCCAAGATGCGAGTCTCGCCCACGAAAACGAAGCTTGTCTGGCGACGAAAGTTTTCTTGTAAGCCCAATCGCTCAGGTGCCAACGGGCCAGCTGGAACGCGCGCCGACATCGAACGAGTGGAAGCCGGTTCGTTCTTCGGGGGAGAGGCCGGACAGCGCGTGGAAGCCGAGGCCGGCGACCATGCCGGCGTTGTCTGTGCACAAGGAACGCGGCGGCACGCAGGCGGCGATGCCGGCCTTGCGGCAGGCGGCCATCATCTTGGTGCGCAGGCGGCGGTTGGCGCTGACGCCGCCGGTCAGGAGGACACAGCGGAGCTTTTCGGCCTTGGCGGCGGCCACGGCCTTGTAGACCAGCACGTCGACGACGGCCTCTTGGACCGAGGCGCAGAGGTCGGCGAGCTCCTCGCCTTGTGGCAGGTGGTCGAGCTTGCCGAGGTGGGTCATGACCGAGGTCTTCAGTCCGCTGAAGGAGAACTCGAAGTTGCCCTTGCGTCGCATGGCTCTGGGGAAGTCGAGGGCGCTGGGGTTGCCTGAGGCGCCGAGGCGATCGATGAAGACGCCGCCTGGGTATCCGAGGCCAAGCGCCTTGCCGACCTTGTCCAGCGCTTCGCCCGCCGCGTCATCTCGGGTCTGCCCAACGACCTGGTACTGGCCGTAACCATCGATGCGCACGAGGCTGGTGTGGCCGCCCGACACGGCCAGTCCGAGAGCGGGGAAGCAAGGCGGATCCCAGCCTTCGTCGACGGCGACGAATGGCGCCATGAGGTGCGCCTCGACGTGGTTGACACCGACCAGCGGCTTGTTGATGCGGAAGGCTAGGGCTTTGGCGACCTCGATGCCGACGAGCAGGGACCCAATGAGCCCCGGGCCGCTGGTCACGGCGATCCCATCGACCTGCCGGAGCTCGATGGCGGCCTCGGCGAGGGCCTTCTCGATGACGGGAATGACGTCCAACACATGCGCGCGGCTCGCCAGTTCAGGGACGACCCCGCCGTAACGCGCGTGGATGGGTATCTGACTGGCCACGACGTTGGACCGAACCTCTCGGCCGTCGACGACGACAGCCGCCGAGGTCTCGTCACACGAACTCTCGATTCCTAGCACAACCATAGGTTCTTCGTTCCAACAGGTTGCCGCGCGCTTCCTGAGCGGAAGCCTTCGGCGTGCACGACACTCCCGCGATCCCTCGCTGCGACTGCGCTTCAGGGGAGGCGGGGTACCCAGGGTACGCAACGCAGGCAAGGACCGAGCGCTCAACGCTGCGAATCGATGTATTTTTGCAGCTGCTTCCCGTCTTCGCTGTCTGGACCAAGAATGGCGACGGCCTTCTCGTAGGCCTCGATGCCCTGCTTGTTCTTTTTCAGCTTGATGTAGATGGTGCCGAGCTCTTTCCAGTACTTGGCGCTGCTCTGTCGGGCTCCACGCACGTTTTCCAGGTACTGCAACGCCTTGGTGGGGTTGCCGGTCTTGGAGTAGCAGAGGCCGAGGAGGTAGTTGGCTTGTATGTCCGAGCTGTCTTTGGCGAGTGCGGCCTCAAACTTCGGGATCGCTTCTTTGAACTTGCCCTTCTTGAAGAGCTTGTCGCCATCGGCGACGAGCTTGCTGCTGCTCGCGCCAGTGGAGACGGGCTCGTCTTTGCTGATCTTGACGACCTTGTCTTCCTTGGGGGGCGTGTCTTTCGGCGGGTCCTTCTTGGCGACAACCTCCTTGGGTGGGTCTTTCTTGACCACGACCTCCTTGGGTGGGTCTTTCTTGACCACGACCTCCTTGGGTGGGTCTTTCTTGACCACGACCTCCTTGGGTGGGTCATCCTTGGGGACGACCTCAGGCGGCACATCCACGGGAGCGACCGGCTCCTCTGTGTCATCGACCGCCGCGAGCTCGGTGTCCGCTGGATGCCCAGCCATCAAGGCGGCGACGTTGGCGGCTGTCTTGATGAGGTGTTCGGCGGCGTCGTTGGCTTTGTACTCGGCGTCGATGGCCTCGGGCGTCGTGAGTTCGTCCTCGGCTTCGAAGGGGTCCGCAGGCTCGGCCTGAGCGTTCTCGCTGGCGTCCGATTCGTCGGTTTGCTCGGCGGTGACGGGCTTGGTCTTCTCCTCGGACTCGGTTGGGGTGCTGTTCTTGAGCAGGTAGGCGATGGAGCCGATGAGCGCCAAGACGATGAGCGCGCCGAAGATGAGGGTGAGCTTGGAGCTCCCACCCCGCTGCGACTTCTTTGCGTCGAAGTCGTCCTCGGCGGAGAAAAAGTGATCCTCGAAGTTCCCAGAGGGGTGCTCCGCTCGCACGGGTTCGGCGGGGGCTGGAGTGGGAGTGAGTGTTGGAGTGGTGGGGGCAGCGGGTTCAACCCTCGGTGCAGCGGGCTCCTCCTTTGGGCCCAAGATCTTTGGGGCCAGAATCGGGATCGGGGTGGCTTTGGCTCTCGCTGGGGTGGGCTCTGGCGCCTTTGGGCGCGAGCTCAGGGGGAGTGGGAGCCCTGGAATCGGGGAGACTCGGGGCTGCCGATTGTGCTCCACAGGTGGCAGGTCCGGGCGCGTTTCCATCTGCGACGGTCCTCGGACGTGGCCGTCGAAGCCGAGGTCGTCCTCTGGGTGGGCGACCGAGTCGAAGACGTCAGAGACGGCCATGCGGGCGAGGTCAAAGAGGGAGCGGTCCCCGTCGCCGCCCACTTCGTCCGCGTCGGGAGTGGCCAAGGTCATGGGCTTGAGGACGTGGTGCGTCCGAATGACGTCGTATTGTTCCTGGTGCTGGCGAACCGCGATGCTCCAGTCGGACTCGAGCTCCTCGAGGTGTTGCTGAGCGGTTATGCGTTCGGCCTGTTGGAAGGCGGCGGCGACCTCGTCGCGAATCGAGGAGGCGCGGCTGATCAGCTTCTCTTCTGGCGCGCTGATGGTCTCGGGGTCGGTCCAGTCCTCGTCGATCCCGTCGTGAATCGGGAGCTGCATGTGCTCAGCGAGGAAGTCGTCCTCGTCTTCGTCGCCAACGCGTCGCCGTCTCTCCTCGACGACCCGGCGCGCCTCGTCGTCTTGAGCCCGTGCGGCCTGGGCTTCGTTGCGCGCGAGCGCAGCGAGGATGGCGGATTGTTCCTCGCGCAGGCGCAGGCGCTCAGCTTCGAGGCGCTGACGTTCCTGGTCTCTGCGCTCGGCTTCGAGCTGGAGTCTTCGCTCTTCTTCTTTCATGGCGCGCAGCGCCAGAGCTTCGTCGCGGGCCTGCGCTTCGGCCAGCTCTCGCACCTTGTCGGTACGGGGGCGCGGCTCCTTCGGCGTGACGACCGGATATCGCTGAGTCGCCATCACCGGGGCTGGTGCGCTTCGGTCTTCGAGCCAGTCGTTGACGGCTCCACCGTCCTCGTCGTCCTCGTCCTCTTCCTCGGGTTCCTGCTCTGGAGCGGACTCGACGAGGCGGAGCTGGCCGCGGTTCATGAAGCGCTCGATGACCCGCAGCGCCTCTAGATCTCCCATGGCGGCGTCGAGCATGACCTGCTCGAGCGTCCTCAACCCATCGAAGAGGCGCAGCATGGAGCGCACTTCGTCAGGGATAGCGCTGAGCTCTCCGCTCAACGTCGAATAGTCCACTTCGTAGACGCTGTCGAAGGAGGGCATGCGCTCAGCGATGGTGTTCCAGCGCTCGAGCCGTTCCAGACCGTCGGACAAGAGATCGGAGGTTGAGCGGCGAATTCGTCGACGCCGCCTCATGGTGGGCAGGTACTTGACCAGGTAGCGCCCATCGGACCAGCGCATCATGCGGTGCAGCGCGGGTGCGCCACGCAGACGTCCAGCCTCGGCGTCGATGATCTCGCCTTCCTCGAAGAAGAACGAGCCGGAGTGGTGCCCTTCCTCGAAGACTCTGACGACGCCGGTCTTTTGCCCGCTCTCGATGGCCTGCAGCAGGTCGATTACGGTGATGTCGGCGAGTCTGCCCTCGAGCTCCTCGGCCTGAGCCTCGGAGAGTAAGTCACGGGCCCGTCGCTGCAACAGCAGCTCGACCCGGCCTGCGACCTCATTGATGAAAACGGGTTTGGTCAGGAGCTCGTCGTAGCCGGACTCGTAGGCTCGCAGCTTGGTGGCAAGGTCGTTCGAGCCGCTCAGCGCGACCAGCGCGATGCCGTCAAAGAGCGCGCTCTCACGGATGCGTTCGCAGAACTCGAAGCCATCCATTCGCGGCAGATTCAGCTCGACGATCACGACCCCAATGTCGTTGTCTCGCTCGAGAAAGGCCAGGGCCTCTAGAGCGTCAGAGACCGCACGCACCGACATCCCGGCCTTCTTGAGGCTCACCGTGAGGACTCGCTCCTCCCTTGGATCGGAGGCGACGATCAGGACGTGCTGCTCTGCTGACACGCGATCTCCTGCTCTGACTTACGGCTCGAACGCGAAATCGGGACCAACCGTGGACAAACTCTTCACGTTGCGGTCGACGGCGGCGCTCACGATAGGGAGAACTCCGACGCTGACCGCAGGGGAAGAAATCGGATGTACCACAAACGCAACCTGCAAGCCAGTTTCGGACCGAGTTCACCGTCGACCCGCCTTGCCACGCTGTTGGCAGTATGGCGCGACTACGCCTGAGGCCGCCGTGGGCAGTTTTCTCGCGTGCAGTGCCCGTAGAGGTCAAGAGTCTGCTGTTGCAGCGTGAACCCCTGCTCGCGCGCGATCGCTTCGTGGCGCTTCTCCAAGGGCACGTCCCTGAACTCTATGATGTGTTGGCACTCCAGGCAGATCAGATGGAAATGCTCATCGCGCTCGAAGCTCGGATCGTAGATGGTCGGGGTCTCTGGCCCGCCGAATCGTCGCTCGTTCGCGAATCCCAAGTCTACTAGGAGCTTGAGCGTCCTGTAGACCGTCGCGTAGCCTGTGCTCGCTCGCCTCTTGCGGACCTCGAGAAGGAGCTCGTCCACGTTCACGTGTCGATCCAGCTCGAAGAAGGTTTCGACGATCAAGCCCCGCTGCCGGGTTGATTTGAGGCCTCGCTCAACCAGACGCTGCTGAAAGGCCTCGAGGGTGTCCTGAATCGACACAAAACCTCCGATGGTGCACAAGAACGAATTTTGCGCCACTCGGCACCGAGCTGCATAGAGGCGAGCCAGCTCGTTCCTACACGCGATGGCCGACCGATAGCACCTGGACCTCGTTCCAGCAACCCGAGTGCGCTCCCTCAGAACAAGAGGCGCCGAGTCTCCTCGAGCAGCGAAAGGTAGAGTCCGTACTGTTTCTCGTAGGTTGCAGCCCGAGGTCCAGGCTCGACCACCCGCAGCGACAACGTCGGGGTCGCGCCGTCCGTCCCGAGCTGTAAGTCCCTCGAGATGGCCAGTGCCTGCCCAATGTGCGCTGGGAGGTCTGGCTCATCATCCCACGCAAAGACAGGCTCTCCAAGGACATCAGCCAGGAGGTGGGCGAGCGAGAGCTCCCACGGAGGCTCAAAAACAACCCTCGGCGGCTCCACACTACGGACCCCGGCGAGCGCTCTCCAACGTCTCAGCTCGAGCATCATGCCTTCGACGTAGGCGCGCACCCAATGCGGCTCCTCGTGGCCGGCTCGCAAGCCCAGGAAAAGACCGGTCTCCGCCCCAGGCAAATAACGCAAGCCTTCGCAGCCCACCGCCACCGCCTCCAGGAATACCGCGTTGTAGCGGATCGGCGTCGGCAAACCACCGGCGTCGGCCGTCCAGGACACGAAACGACCGCTCATCGCGTCGAGGAGCTCAGCCTGGGCGCGCAACCTGAACGAGCTCAGCCCTCGGCGTGGCCCCAGGACGCGTCCTCGGTGCGCCACCGACTGCAGTTGCTCCCACACCAACCCGCTATACTCTTCTTCGGTCCACTGTGGGCTCGCCTCGTCTGCTTCTTCGGGACTCTGAGCCCGCTCGCCCATCGTCGCTGAAGGAGCGGCGGGCTCCCCAAAGGCCTCCTGGATGGCGATCTGGATGTTACGGCAGGCGTTCGCGGTCGGTCCGATCCAGCCGGCTGCCAACCCAGCTCCCAGCCCCACGAACCAGCCTGCGGCGTTGCTCTTGAGGCCGTAGGAGCGACACGCTATGGGATCGCTGGTCGCGATCAGTGGGGTGTGGAGCGGCAGGCCACAGCGCTCCGCAAACGCCCTGGTCAGCTGCCCACGTACGTTCGCAGGGCCGATGAGCAACGGCGTCGCCGAGCGTTCACAGCCGACCGCAAACCACGCTTCGGGATCTTCTGAGTAGTCCGAGGTGCCAGGACTGAACGGGACGCCAACCGGTGGGCAGGCCGCACTCGCCACCCACTCGCTGGTCATCTCGTGGGCGAGCAACGCGTCCAGGCTCACGACGCGGCGCACACCCGAGAGAGGGTCGGGCTCGCGACAGCTCGCCTGGCGCAGCGGCGAGGAGCGATACAGCGCCGTCAGCTGCGCTCTTGCGGTGAGCTCTGGCGGCACCTCGCTGCGCGACAGGGGCAGCCCGCTGCCGAACAGGATTGGGCTCGACAGCGCGTTCTCTGAGCCGACGAAGAGGACACTGTCGCCCTCGCAGCTCAGCCCGACGGCGAGGCTTTGACCTTCGGGACGCTGCGCCCGCAGCTCGTCGCAGAGACGACGAAACACCTCGAGCACCAGCGACGCGTCCAACGCCGGAAAGCCGGCCCAGCGGCCCAATGGGGCCAGCGGCGCGCGAATGGACGAGACGACCTCGCCATCGACGGTCACCCAGGCACCTCCTAGGTGATCGCGGCAGGCGAGCAATGATAAGAGCAGCTTTCGCACGGTCCACACTCCACAAAGGTCACCTCACTACGATACCCTGCCCGTCAGCGAATCTCGAACACTACCGTGAAGCGAAAATCGGTCGTGGGCAAGCGAGGCAATAGGATCCAAAAAGATGACATCTCAAACCAAGTTGCTACGATGGAGAGACGAGCGCTGGGTTTGGAGGGTTCGCACGGCGTGCTCCAGACCATCATGACGGCTGTTTCGGCCCTGCCGAAAGCCGAACAAAAGGCACTTCGCTGTTTGAAGCCACTGACAGAGTGCATGCCTCGAAGGGGCTCCTTGGCATTTGGCCTGGATGGGCGATGCCCTTGAGTTCACGGGGCGGGGGCTGGTCGGGCCAGGGTCTCGGCCCACAGCGACCCCTTGTCCGCGCGGACCTGTGCAATAAATTAGAGCTTTCGGGAATCGAATCCCGCGATGCAGCGGTACGCATAGGCACACACGCTCTCGATGGGCAACATCGAACTCACTCGGGCCTGGCCTGGCGCCGAAGCCCGACACAACCAAGAAATGCCTCCACAAAGAGGAAAAGCAGCGCGACGGACGTCAGGGACCCCCGTGGGTCGGTCAGCAAAATCCAACGTAAGGTTTGCCAATGAAGACCATCAAGCTCGAGAACCTTGAACTGCAGCCCGAGCTCTACGAAGAGATTGAACGCGTACTCAAAAGCGAAGGAGTCGTCTGTCTCCCCTGTAACAGCAGCTACCGCATCGTGGCCGATCTCAAGAGCGAAACTGCGGTCAATCGTCTGCTGCAGTCCAAACATCGAACCCGCAAGGCGCCGTCGTTGGTCTTCATCGACGGCGAGCCGATGCTGGACGCCATCGCTTCCAACATCGATCCCGTCGCCCGGAAGCTGGCCCGCAAGGTCTGGCCCCGGCCGCTGACGATTCTCTTCGACGCCCACGACGACCTGCCACCGAAGGTCGTCAAACAGCTCTCCAAAGCGAACGGAAAGATCGGCGTCAGAGTGCCGAGCAGCCCCGTCGTCAAGAAGATCATCAGCCGCCTGGGCGGGCCCCTGTTGGTCTCGAGCGCCAACCGCGAGCAGAAACAAGGGGCGGGCTCGCCCGCACAGATTCGCAAGAACTTCGCGAACCGCATCGACATCTTCATCGACGCCGGCGACCTCTCGCCCAACGGCGAGTCGTCGACGGTCGTCGACGTCGAGAAGGGCGCTGTTACGGTGACCCGCGCTGGCGCTGTCTCTGCCGACGAGATTGCTGGGATCGCCAAGTAGCTTCGAGCCCGCTCAGCGCTTCCACGGCGCCCAACGTTTTCGAGCTTTCGTCTCGCTTCCCCACGACCGATTTTCGCTTCATTTCGACCGCTTGCGGTGCGAAAATCGGTCGTCCACTCGGCGATCGGGTCTCCCTGTGAAGTCAGGGACCAGCGGTGGGTTCTCCGTGAGGCGTTGCAGCGCCTCGTCGATGCCGCGTTCGAGCTGCGGATCGAGGCCTGCCGCATAGTCTTGCGGCCGAATCTCGACCTCGATGTCCGGAGCGGTGCCGTAGTTCTCGACGGCCCAGCCGACGTCCTGGAACCAAAACGCAAACTCCGGCTGGCTCGTCGTCGAGCCGTCGATGAGATCGTGGCGTGGCCAGATGCCGACCACACCGCCCCAGGTGCGCTTGCCGATCAGCGGGCCCAACTTCATCAGCTTGAAACAGTGGCTGAAGATGTCCCCGTCGCTGCCTGCGTGCTCGTTGGTCAGCGCCACGATCGGGCCGTCCACGCTCTCCGAAGGGTAGGGCAGTGGGCCCCCCCAGCGCTGCACATCGTAGCCCAGTCGCCGGCGCGCGAGTTTTTCGAGAATCAAGGGCGAGACGTGGCCGCCACGGTTGAAACGGACGTCGACGATGAGCGCCGGCTTCGCCGCTTCCATCAAGAACCCGCGCGAGAACTCGCTGAATCCCCGCGGACCCATGTCGGGAATGTGCAGGTAGCCGACCTTTCCCTGGCTCTTCTCGTGCACAAATCGACGGTTCGAGGCGACCCAATCTCGATATCGAGCCAGCTCCTCATTGCCCAAGGTCCTCACCGTGATCACGCGCGGCTCGCCCTTGGCCGCAGCGATCTTCAGCTCGACCTCCTCTTCGGCCTTGTTCACCAACAACGACTGCAGGGTCGAGCGCGGCCCGACGCTCACTCCGCCCACCGCCGTGATGACGTCCCCTTTGACGACGCCGAGGCCGGGCCGCAGCAGCGGCGAAGAGGCCGCTGGATCCCAGGCGTCGCCTTGCACGATGTGGTCGATGCGGAAACCCTTGCGCGCCTCGTCGTAGCTGACGTCGATGCCCAAGAACCCCGGCTCGTAGGCGGGCGAGAGGCGGTAGTCGCCGCCGTACTCATAGGCGTGGCTCGTGCCCAGCTCGCCTTGCATCTCCCAGACGAGGTCCGAGAATTCCGTGCGGCTCGAGACTCTGTCCACCAGCGGCGCATAGCGCTCGTAGGTCGCTTGCCAGTCGACGCCTGACATGTCCTCGGACCAGAAGTTGTCGCGCATCAGCCGCCAGGCCTCACGCAGCATTTGGCGCCACTCGTCGCCCGGGCTGACCTCGACCGAGATGCGCTCGAGGTCGATCCAGCCCGATTTCCGACCGGGCTCGTCGTCGTCCTCGTCCTTCTCCATGGAGTGGTGGCTCGAGATCACCCGCAGACGGTCCTCACAGACCACCAACAGTGTCTTGCAGTCCTCGCCGATGTCGAAGTCAATCACCTCGGTCATGACGGGGTTGGACTCGTTGTCTTCGAAATCCCAAGCCTTGAGCACGCCCTCTTCGGTCTCTTCGCCAGTCCATTCGCTCTCGAGAGTGCCTTCAAGCGGGAACGAGGTGTAGAAAACCTTGTCCTTGACGCCCGCGATGCGGCCGAACTGGCCCGCTTTTACAGGGAAGAGCTCGACCCGCAGCTCGATGCCCTCGAAGTCGATGATGAGCGGCAGGTCCTCGAGGTCAGCTCGCTCCTCGGCATCGAGCCGCAACAGCTCTCTGACCTCGTCGCTGGCCTTGTCATCGAGATCCTTGTCGTCATCGATGGGGTGCGGCATGGGAATGAAAGGCGAGGTGAGCGTCGACTGCAGGGTCACGAGGCAGAGCCGCATGCCCATGGGGAAGCCGAGGTCGAAGGTCTGGGCGTCGTAGACGGGGTCGAAGTCGCGGTGCGAGAGGAAATACAGGTAGCGCCCCTCGGGGTCGAAGCTCGGCCCGCTGTCCCGGAACTCGCCGCGGGTGATCCAGTGCTTCTCGCCGCTCTCGAGATCGACGAGCTTGATCGACGAGCCGGTCGGGGACTCGTCGATCGCGTAGACCAAGGTGCGTCCGTCCGGCGCGAATTCGAAATCGTCTACGCGCTCGAAGTCACTCCTGTCGAGGAGCTTTGCGTGCTTCTTTCTGAGGTCGACGTACCACAGCTCGTGCCGATGGTTGCTCACCGCCACGGCGTCGGCGACGGGCGAGACCCGCAGCTCGACGGCGCGCCCAAGGTCCAGCTTGTCCAGGCGGATAGGGGGCACGTCGCTGGCCGAGAGGATCTCCAAAGCCTCCTCGCGGCCGTCGTCCACGACGCTCACCCAGTGTTTGCCGTCGCCGAGGGCGTGCGTGAGGCGCTGGCGGGTACCGCTGCCGCGGCCGCGGTGGGTCGCCGCGCCCTCCCAGAAGCCCATCACGAAGGTCTGCCCGCGCGTCGTGAGCATGACCGAGTCGCAGCTCGGGGTGAGGGTCGCCTCCTCGAGAAACTCGTCGGCGTGAACGAAGCGCCGGTTGCGCTGCGGCCTCGAGCTGAGGGTGCGGACGTCCAAACGCACGGTCTGCAGCGTGCTCAGCTCGAAGCGGTAGAGGTCTGCGCCGCAGTGATAGACGATGGCGAGCCCGTCGGTGGCTGGGTGGCGCACATAGAACTCGTGGGCGGTGTGGCGGATGAGGTTTTGGCCGAGGAGGTCGCAAGAGTAGAGGTTGCCCACTCCCTCGTGGTCGCTGACGAAGTAGATGCGCTCGTCGATCGGAGCTCGCGCGCTACACGGAACCGAGCTGTCTCGAAGCGAGCCAGCTGCGTCCCTACGCGCGATCCAGAGGGGCCTGACCGTGTTGCCTTCGAGGTGCAGCAGCCGCTCGAACTCGCCGTCGCCCTTGCGATCGATCCACAGCACGCCGGCTCGGCCGCCGCGGTAGCGCTTCCACATGGCGTTGTCGTCCATGTTGCGGCACAGCACACGACCGCCGTCGGGACCGAAAGAGAGGTACACGGCGAGTCCGATGCCGAGGCGCTTGGACTCTCCGCCGCCTACTGGGACGACGCGCAGCGCGCGCGTCTTCGAGAAGGGCTGACTCGCCTCGGTCGAGTACACGATCCCAGACCCGTCGGGGAGCCAACCCACGACGTGCGCCAGGTGGCCGCCGAAGGTCAGCCGGCGCGCCGAGCCGCCCTCGCCTGGCATGACGAAGACCTCGGTCGCACCCTCGTCGTTGCTGGAAAAGGCGAGGTGCTTGCCGTCAGGCGAGAGGCTCGGGTAGCTGACTTCCCCCAGACCGACGGTGAGCCGCCTGGCGATGCCGCCAGTCGCGCTCACACTCCATAGGTCATCTTCACAGACGAAGACGACGTTGTCGCCATGGATGGTCGGGAAGCGGAAATAACTACTGGTCATTCTTCACCTGTTGTGAAAATCGCTGGGCTCGAGTGGCGTGTCGCCGATATTGATTCGATCTTATCGCAGTCATTTGAGACGCTGCGCGTCATCCAAGAGATGAGAAAACCTT